>NZ_JBSGYY010000009.1:0-253993 GCF_053610705.1 Streptomyces sp. NPDC054872
CGGCCGTCCTCAGGGACGGCCGGGCATCGCCCGTTTCAGCGGTCGCTCCTCTGCACGCGCGTCCACGCGCCGAGCGCGAGGCCCGACTCCGCCTTCTGCCGCGCGAGCCGCAGCGTGCCGTCGAGGCCGATGGTCGCCATGACCACGCGGCCCTGCGCGTCGAGCGCCAACGCCGGGGAGCCCAGGCAGGGTTCGCCGGTGGCGGCCCACCAGGCGCCCGCCTTCTCGTCCTGGGTGGGGTAGGCCGCGATGACCGGGCGGCCGTCGGCGCCCCGGTGGGCGAGGACCGTGCAGTCGTGGCCCTCTATCGTCGCGCGGAGTACGGCCGTGTGGCCCGCCTCCGGGGTGCCGCCGAGCGGTCGCGCGTCCTCGTCGTCGCAGCGGTGGGCGAGGACGCCCCTGCCGCGGACGTCGGTGGCGTAGTACGTGAGGCGGTCCGGGGCCGTCTCCAGGGCCGTGCCCGAGCCGGGGGCCGGGGGCAGCGGGATGTCGTCGGTGCGCTGGAACTCGGCGCCCTGCTTCTCCTGGGTCCAGTGCAGCGTCTTGTTCTCGGCCGGACCGAAGACCTCCACCCGGCCGGTGGAGGTGGCGAGCGCCGTGATCCCGTCCAGGACCTCGCGGACCTTGAAGTCCTTCCACCCCTCCCACTTGCCGCCCTTGCCCTCGCGCCGCAGCCGGACGCTGTTCACCGCGTCACGCACGAAGACGTGGACCGTGCCCGAGGCGTCCACCGCGGCGGTCGGGGCGCCGAGGTGCGGGGCGCGCTCGACCATCTTGGTGTGCGGGTTGCCGAGGGAGCGCCAGTCCATGAGCGGGCGGCCCGACTGGTACTGGACGGCGTGCACGACGTCCACCTCCGTGCCGCCGCCGTCCTTGGGCAGCTTGCGCAGGGCGACGAAGTGGACGTACCCGTCAGCGCCCTGTGCCAGCGTCAGGTGGCTCAGGTGCGGCGTCTCGAAAAGGTCGGGGCCCGTCCAGTCGGGGCCGCCGGGGCGGGTCTCCGTCCAGCGCAGCAGGCCGTCCGCCGAGCGGGCGTAGGCGGTGAGCCTGCCGTCCTTGCCGCGCAGCAGCCAGCGGGCGGTCGCGAGGGTGCCGCTCGCCACGTGGCCGGCGGCGGCGGCCGTCGGGCGGGAGGACTCCCGCTCGGGCCTGGGGGCGGACCTCTGCGGCATGACTCGGCGCGGACCTTCCTGTGGGCGTGCGTTCTCCGGCTCGATCAGTCTACGTTTGCGGTGTGCCAGGGTGGCGCCATGAGAACTCTCCTCGTCGTGGACGCCGCCAACGTCGTCGGCTCGGTGCCCGACGGCTGGTGGCGCGACCGGCACGGTGCCGCCGAGCGGCTGCGGGACAGGCTCGTGGCGTACGCCGACGAGGGCATCGCGGGGCATCCGGGACCGCTGGACGTCGTGCTCGTCGTCGAGGGGGCCGCCCGGGGTGTCGAGTCCGTCGAGGGCGTGGAGGTGGTCCCGGCGCCCGGCAGCGGCGATGACCGCATCGTGGAACTGGCCACCGAGGCCCAGGGCCGCCCGTGCGTGGTCGTCACGGCCGACCGCGAGCTGCGCCGCAGGGTCAGCGAGTCGGGTGCGGAGTGCGTGGGCCCCCGGACGGTACGCGACGTCTGACCTCTCGCGGCTCGGCCAGGCCGCGAGAAGGCGGGCGGCACGCACAGGACCTGGTGGGGTACGCGGTTGCTCTGCGGCCTGTCCGTCGTGCGCCGCACGGGGACGGGAGCGGCCCGCAGCGTCGGCAGGCGCGGTGGGGCGGCGCTCCGGGGTTCCCGCCCGGCAGCCCCGCGCCCCCCTCACCGCCCGACCCGCGCGTACACCACCGCTCCCCCCACCCGCGCCACCGGCTCGTACCCGACGGCGAGGACCCTCCGCAGTGACGGCAACCGCTCCGGGGCGAACGGCTTGCCCCGGGAGTCGTCGACGACGAGCGCCGGTGGGTGCTCGGTCAGCTCCCGGCGGAAGACCCGCCAGGAGCCCTCGACCGCGTACCTCTCGCCCACCTGGGGCCCGTTCCTGCCCCCGCTGTAGTTGGTGAGCAGCCCCGCCGTGAGATAGCGGCTGGCGGGTGCGCGGTCGGCGAGCCAGTACGCCTCCGGGTGTATCCCCCAGAACAGCACCTTGTCCTGGGGGGACGTCAGCGCGCGGACGGTCTCCGCGAGGCGCGTGGCGTGCGCCAGTTCGGGGCGCGGCGCCAGCATCCCCCAGGCCAGGAAGAGCGCGCACGCCCCCACCGAGACCGAGACCGCCGTCAGGGTGCGCTCGCGGGGCAGGATCTGCAGCGCTGCCGTGCCCAACAGGGCGAGGGGCGGCGTGAGTTGCAGGTAGTAGTGGCCGAAGAAGTGGAAGCCGACGAGGACCGCTCCCGCCGATGAGGCGAGCCAGAGCCACAGCTCCGTCGAGCCGGTGCGGGCGATGCGCAGGACCCGTACGACGGGCGGGACGATCCCGGCACAGGCCGCCCCGAGGATCGCCGCGTTGGTCAACCCACGGAAGAGCACGTGGAGTTCGGAGCCGGTGAAGGACGCGTACGCCCCCGACCCCGTCACCGTCCAGAACAGGAACCCCGCGGGATCCGTGGCCGCGGCCACCGCGAGCACCGGCCCGCACAGCCCGATCCCCAGGCGCAGCACGTCCCTTCGGGCGCCGCCCGCCTGCCACAGCAGCCACACCACCGGCACCAGGACCGCTCCCCCGGTCTGCTTGACCAGGAACGCGCAGGCCACCGCGGTGCCCGCCGCTCCCCAGCGGCGCCGGTCCGCGCACCAGAGGGCGGCCGCGGTACACGGCAGCATGAAGACCTCGAAGGTGGCCGCCTGGACGTCCTCGGGGTTCAGACCGACCGAGACGAGGAGGTAGAGCACGCCCGCCGTACGGCCCGCGCCGTCGCCCCAGCGACGCCTCGCGACGCAGACGAGGAGGACGGCGGTCAGGAGCTGGGCCGCGACCGCGAGCACCTTCAGCGGGAGCAGCGTCGCGTCGCCGAAGAGCGCGAACGCCGCCTCGTACAGCCAGGGGACGAGCGGCGGCTTCCGGTCGACGACCGTTTCGTAGAGCTCTCCCCCGTCGGCCAACATCCGTGCCTGGACGGCGAGATAGCCCTCGTCCGGGCTCCACAGGGGCCACCGGAAGGAGGGGGCACGGGTGACGCAGGCCAGTGCGGCGAGGAGCGGCAGCAGACGCGGCCAGTACGACGCGGAGGCCTGCTCCGTGCGCGGCCGCGGCAGCCGCGGCCCGCGTACGGAGCGTGGTGAGGCGGAGGGCTCGGCGAGCATGAGGTGCACGCTATCCGGCCCCGCAGTTCCCATCGGATCAGGACATACGGGGCCGGACGATTGGTCGGAAGTGACCGATGCGATTACCGGACGTCACCGGTCGGCTGCTGCTTGCCCTGCCGGCCGAGCCGGCTGTGCGAGCGCCCGTACACGAAGTACACGACGAAACCGAGCAGCATCCAGACGCCGAACCGCAGCCAGGTCTCGGCGGGCAGGTTCAGCATCAGCCACACCGAGGCCGCCACCGAGAGGATGGGCACGAGCGGCACCAGCGGGGTGCGGAAGGCACGGGGCAGGTCGGGGCGGGTGCGGCGCAGGATGATGACGCTCAGGGCGACCACGACGAAGGCGAAGAGCGTGCCGATGTTCACCAGCTCGGCGAGTTCGTCGAGGCTGGTGAAGCCCGCGAGGATCGCGATGAGGACACCGAGCAGGATGGTCGGGCGGTGCGGCGTGCGGTACTTCGGGTGGACGTGGGAGAAGAACCGGGGCAGCAGTCCGTCACGGCTCATCGCGAAGAAGACGCGGGTCTGGCCGAGCAGCAGGATCATGCAGACGGTGGTGAGGCCGACGGCGGCACCGAAGCTGATCACGCCGCCGTAGAAGGGATGCCCGGTGGCCTTGAAGGCGTCGGCGAGCGGGGCGTCCACGGACAGTTCGCTGTAGTGCTGCATGCCCGTGACGACGATCGACACGGCGACGTACAGGATGGTGCAGATGAGGAGCGAGCCGAGGATGCCGCGCGGCATGTCCCGCTGGGGCATCTTGGTCTCCTCGGCCGCGGTCGCCACGATGTCGAAGCCGATGAAGGCGAAGAAGACGATGGAGGCGGCGGTGAAGATGCCGAGGACGCCGAAGTTGGTGGGCGCGTACCCGAACATCAGCTGGATGAGCGGGGAGTCGATGCTGTTGCCCGCGGTCACTTCCTGCGCCTTGGGGATGAACGGCTTGTAGTTGTCCGTGTCGATGAAGAAGGCGCCCGCGATGATGACGATGAGGACGACGGCGACCTTGATGGCGACGATGACCGTGGTGACACGGGCCGAGAGCTTCATGCCGAGGACGAGGACGACCGTGAGGACCAGCACAAGCGCGGTGGCGAGGATGTCGAAGCTGAAGCCATCGGCCGCATCGGGCCCGGAGAGCGACGCGGGCAGGTGCCAGCCCGCATTGTCCATCAGCGAGCGGACGTAGCCGGACCAGCCGACGGCGACCACCGCCGTGCCGAGGGCGAACTCCAGGACCAGGTCCCAGCCGATGGTCCAGGCAGGCAGTTCGCCGAGCGAGGCGTACGAGAAGGTGTACGCCGATCCGGCAACCGGCACCGTGGAGGCGAACTCCGCGTAGCAGAGCGCCGCGAGGGCGCAGACGACACCGGCGACGGCGAAGGCGATCGCGGTGGCGGGACCCGCGGTCTCCTTGGCCACCGCTCCGGTCAGCACGAAGATGCCGGTGCCGATGACGACGCCGACGCCGAAGACCGTGAGATCGAGGGCGGACAGCGACTTCTTGAGCGCGTGCTCCGGCTCCTCGGTGTCCTGGATGGACTGCTCGATGCTCTTCGTTCTGAAAAGGCTGCTTGCCACGGACGTACCTCCACGCTTGTCGTCCTCGACATGATCGAGAGGGCGAGTACCCCGTAGGCCGTGGCGCGAGCCTATTCACGCGAATGGGCCGGTTCCACCACCCGTACAGGGTGTCGGAACCGGCCCATCGGCGGTGCTCGTTGACGTCAGTCGCGCGCGGGCTCCCCGGCCTCGACCGAGTCCACGGCGGCCGTGCGTTCGGTGGGGGTCCCCCCGCTCGAACGAAGTTGAGAGTGGGGGATGCCGTCCAGCTTGGCCACCAGACCGGTGACCTGGCGGGCGATGTCCGGGGCGGTCAGACCGATCTCGGCCATGACCTCCTTGCGCGAGGCGTGGTCCAGGAAGCGCGGCGGGATGCCGAAGTCGCGCAGCGGTACGTCGACGCCCGCGTCGCGCAGGGCCTGCGAGATGGCCGAACCGACGCCGCCGGCGCGCGAGTTGTCCTCGACGGTGACGACCACGCGGTGCTGCTCGGCGAGCGGGGCGAGCGCCTCGTCGACGGGCTTGACCCAGCGGGGGTCGACGACCGTCGTCGTGATGCCCTGCTTGTTCAGGAGGTCGGCGATCTCCAGGCACATCGGCGCGAGCGCGCCCACGGAGACGAGCAGCACGTCGGGGCGGTTGGTGTCCGCCTTGCGCAGGACGTCCATGCCGCCGACCTTGTCGACGGCCTTGACCGCGGGGCCGACCGCGCCCTTGGAGTAGCGCACGACGGTCGGGGCGTCGTCGACCTCGACGGCCTCGCGCAGCTGGAGGCGGACCTGGTCGGCGTCGCGCGGGGCCGCGATGCGCAGGGTCGGCACGCACTGCAGGATCGACATGTCCCACATGCCGTTGTGCGAGGCGCCGTCCGTGCCGGTGACGCCCGCCCGGTCCAGGACGAAGGTGACGCCGCACTTGTGCAGGGCCACGTCCATCAGGAGCTGGTCGAAGGCGCGGTTGAGGAACGTCGCGTACACCGCGAAGACGGGGTGCAGGCCGCCGGTGGCCAGGCCCGCGGCGCTCACCGCGGCGTGCTGCTCGGCGATGCCGACGTCGTAGACCCGGTCGGGGAAGGCCTTGGCGAACTTCTGCAGGCCGACCGGCTGGAGCATGGCAGCCGTGATCGCGACGATGTCCTCGCGCTCGTGGCCGAGCTTGACCATCTCCTCGCCGAACACGGACGTCCAGTCCATGCCGCCCGCCGCGATGGGCAGGCCGGTGTCGGGGTGGATCGGGCCGATGCCGTGGAAGTGGTCGGCCTCGTCCTCCTCGGCGGGCTTGTAGCCGCGGCCCTTCTCGGTGATGCAGTGCACGATGACAGGGCCGCCGAAGCGCTTGGCGCGCACCAGGGCGGACTCCAGGGCCTCGATGTCGTGGCCGTCGATGGGCCCGACGTACTTCAGGCCGAGGTCCTCGAACATGCCCTGCGGGGCGATGAAGTCCTTGAGGCCCTTCTTCGCGCCGTGCAGCGTCTCGTACAGGGGCCTGCCGACGACCGGGGTGCGCTCCAGGAGGTCCTTGCCGCGGGCCAGGAAGCGCTCGTAGCCGTCGGTGGTGCGCAGGGTCGCCAGGTGGTTCGCGAGGCCGCCGATGGTCGGGGCGTACGAACGCTCGTTGTCGTTGACGACGATCACCAGGGGGCGGTCCTTGGCGGCGGCGATGTTGTTCAGCGCCTCCCAGGCCATGCCGCCGGTGAGCGCGCCGTCACCGATGACGGCGACGACGTGGTCGTCCTTGCCCCGCACCTCGTTGGCCTTGGCGAGGCCGTCGGCCCAGCCGAGGACCGTCGAGGCGTGCGAGTTCTCGATCACGTCGTGGTCGGACTCGGCGCGCGAGGGGTAGCCGGAGATGCCGCCCTTGGTGCGCAGCTTGGCGAAGTCCTGGCGGCCGGTGAGCAGCTTGTGCACGTAGCTCTGGTGGCCGGTGTCGAAGAGCACCTTGTCCTGCGGGGAGTCGAAGACGCGGTGCATGGCGATGGTCAGCTCGACCACGCCGAGGTTGGGGCCGAGGTGGCCGCCTGTCTTGGACACTGCGTCGACGAGGAAGGCGCGGATCTCGCCGGCCAGCTGGTTCAGCTCCTCCGGGCTGAGCCGGTCCAGATCGCGCGGTCCCCTGATGCGGGTCAGCAGCGGCACCCGTGCCTCCTTGCAGTAGAGCTGTTCGAGCGTTGACCGGAATGTTGCCGGGCCTGTTGAGTCTAATGTTCCGCTGTCGCGGACGGCGTCCGGGCCGTGAGTTCCCCGTCACGCGATCGGCGGTGTCCGGCCCCCGCACAGAGAGCTGCCCGGCACCGCTCCATTGCGGTACCGGGCAGCTCTGCTCTGGGTTCGGGCAGGTCAGGCGCGTCCTGCCGTCTTCTGGGTCTTGCGCGTCACGGAGTCGATCACGACCGTGGCGAGCAGTACGCCACCGGTGATCATGTACTGGACCGGCGTGGCGATGCCTTCGAGTGCCAGGCCGTACTGGATCGAGGTGATGACCATGACACCCAGGAGGGCGTTCCAGGTGCGGCCGCGGCCACCGAAGAGGCTGGTGCCGCCGATGACGGCCGCCGCGATGGCGTTCATCAGGAGGTCACCGGTGCCGGCGCCCTGGTTGGCCGCGGCGATCTTGGAGGCCATGAAGAGGCCGCCCGCCGCCGCGAACGTACCGGCGATCGCGTAGACCGACGTACGGATCAGGGTGACGTTGATGCCCGCGCGGCGGGACGCCTCGACGCTGCCGCCGAGGGCGAAGACCTTGCGGCCGTAGCCGGTGCGGCGGAGCACGAAGTCCGTGCCGACCAGGACCACCAGGAAGATCACCAGGGCCAGCGGAAGGCCCTTGTACTGGTTGAACATGATCGCGGCGGCGAAGGCCACCACGGCCAGGATCACGGTACGGACGATGATCTCGCTCAGCGGCCTGGACGGGACACCGGCCGCCTCGCGGCGGCGGCTGTCCAGGAAGGAGGAGAGGAAGAAGGCCGCGACCGCGACGATCGCGAGGCCGTAGGCCGCGGCGACGTCCGTGAAGTAGTACGAGGTCAGCTTGGCGATCAGGCCTTCGGAGTCCAGGTTGATGGTGCCGTTGTCACCCAGGATCTGGAGCATGAAGCCCTGCCAGAACAGCAGGCCCGCCAGGGTGACGGCGAACGCCGGGGCGCCGATGCGCGCGAAGAAGAAGCCGTGGATGGTGCCGATGACGGTGCCGGAGAGGATGGCGACGATCAACGCGATCCACTCGGGCGCGCCGTGCGTGACGGCGAGCACGGCGGCGACCGCGCCCGCGACACCGCTGACCGAGCCGACCGACAGGTCGATCTCGCCGAGCAGCAGCACGAAGACGATGCCGACGGCGATCATGCCGGTGCCGACCATGGCGACGGAGATGTTGCTGAGGTTCTCCGCGGTCATGAAGCGCGAGTTCATCGAGGCGAAGATCGCCCAGATGATGATGAGGCCCGCGACGACCGGGATGGAGCCCAGGTCACCGGCGCGCATCTTCCGCTTGAACTCGGTGATGTAGCCCGCGAAGCCCTGCTCGCGCACGAGGAGGCGCGGGTCCACCGCGGTGACGGCGTCAGCGGCGGCGGCCGGGGCGTCGACGGGTGCGTCGCCGGGCGTGGAGGTCTTGTCGATGCTGCTCACTTCTGGGCCTCCACGTTGCGCGCCGCGCGACGGGTCACGGCATTGTCCGTGGCGCCCGTGATGGCGGAGATGATCTCTTCCTGCGAGGTGGTCTTCACGTCGAAGACGCCGTTGTTCCGGCCGAGCCGGAGCACCGCCACCTTGTCCGCGACGGCCTTGACGTCCGCCATGTTGTGGCTGATGAGAATGACCGCGTGGCCACGCTCGCGCAGCCGCTCCACCAGGTCGAGGACCTGGGCGGTCTGCTCCACGCCGAGTGCGGCGGTGGGCTCGTCGAGGATGACGAGCTTGGGCTCACCGAGCATCGAGCGGGCGATCGCCACCGTCTGGCGCTGACCGCCGGAGAGCGAGGCGATCGGGATGCGGACGCTGGGTATGCGGATCGACAGCGTGGTGAGCAGCTCGCGGGCGCGGCGCTCCATCTCGACCTCGTTGAGCACACCGCGCCTGCGCAGCTCACGACCGAGGTAGAGATTGCCGACGACGTCGATGTTGTCGCACAGCGCGAGGTCCTGGTAGACGGTCGCGATGCCCAGGTTCTGGGCGTCGTGCGGCTTGTTGATCGATACGGCCTTGCTTTCCCACTCGATGACGCCGTCATCGATGGGATGCACGCCGGCGATCGTTTTGACCAGCGTGGACTTTCCTGCGCCGTTGTCGCCGACCAGGGCGACCACCTCACCGGCGTGGACCTCAAGCTCGACGTCGGTGAGCGCCTGGACGGCACCGAATCGCTTGGAGACCCCGCGCAACGCCAACACGGGCGTAGCGGACACGTGAACCATCTCCTTCGCCGCCTGACCGGCGGGAGGTTGAACAGAAGAGAACGAGAAGAACGAGAAAAGCGAGAAGAACGAGAGAACGCGCGGAACGCGAGGCACGAAAAGACCTGTACGCGACCGGAGCGCGTTTCTGTCCGGCGCCCCGCCTAGAGCTGCGGGGCTGTTGGAACGGGGCGCCGGACAGGCCTCAATGGTGGTGAAGTCCCGGGAGGAAGCGGGGACTTACTTCAGGCCGACCTTGGCGCAGTCAGCCTTGTACTTGGCGGTGCAGATCTCGTCGACCGCGTAGATCCCGTCCTTGATGACGGTCTCCTTGATGTTCTTGTCGGTCAGCGAGACGACCGGCACGAGCACGGTGGGAACGTCCTTGGCGGTGGGGCTGTCGACGGTCGTCTTGGCGATCGAGTCGAGCTTCTCGCCCTTGCCGAGCGCGACGGCCATCTCCGCGGCGACCTTGGCCTCCGCCGGGTAGGACTTGTAGACGCTCATGAACTGCTCGCCCGCGACGATGCGCTGCACACCGGCGAGTTCGGCGTCCTGGCCGGTGACCGGCGGGAGCTTGGAGAGGCCCGCGGCCTTGAGGGCGGTGATGATGCCGCCCGCCATGCCGTCGTTCGCGGAGTAGACGCCGTCGATCTTGCCCTTGCCGAGGGACGAGATCGCGCCCTCCATGTTGGCGTTGGCGTTCTCCGGCTTCCACTCCTTGGTGTCGTACGACTTGCCGACCTTGACCTTGCCCTTGAGCACCGACTCGGCGCCCTTCTTGAAGAGCTTGGCGTTCGGGTCGGTGATCGCGCCGTTCATCATCACGATCTGGCCGCCCTTGGCCTTGTCGCCGAGGGCTTCGAGGAGGGCCTTGCCCTGCACGCGGCCGACCTCTTCGTTGTCGAACGAGGTGTACGCGTCGATGGGGCCCTCGGCGAGGCGGTCGTACGCCACGACCGGGATGCCCGCGTCCTTGGCCTTCTTGACCGAACCGGCGATGGCCTTGGAGTCCACCGCGTCCACGATCAGCACGTCCACCTTGTTGGTGATCATGGTGTCGGCCTGCTGGTTCTGTACGGTCGCGTCCTGCTTGGCGTTCGCGTAGGTGACCTTGGCCTTGCCGTCGGTCAGCTCCTTGATGTGCTTCTCGATCAGCGGCTTGTCGAACTTCTCGTAACGCGCGGTCTGGTTCTCCGGCAGGAGCAGACCTATGTTCAGCGCGTCGCCCTTCTTCGAGCCGGAGCCCGCTTCATCCTTGTCACCGCCGGACTCCTTGGCGCTGCCACAGGCAGCAAGGGTGACGGCCATGGTGGTGGCGGCAACGGCAACGGCGGCACGACGCATACGCGTGTTCATTCGGGAACCTCCCTGACGTGGCCGCGTCGTTGCGGCCGAGGTGGCTCGAAGTCAACTCGGCCGCCACACCAGCGTCAAGGAGTAAATCCTTAACGAGATGACAACGGTGCCATGCGTTATCTAAGTGAAGGCAGGTGCGGTGGCGGGCAGAGAGCCGTCCAAAAGGGTCGAATCGCCCATCTCGCTGAGTGCGAGCGCCAGCGCCCCGAGCACTTCCGCGCGGCCGCCCAGGGCCCCTGGAAGGACGGACAGCTGCCGGGCCGCGCTGGGGATCGCGTAGCGCCCCACGGACTCCCTGATGGGCCCCAGGACCAGCTCACCGGCCTCCGCGAGGTCACCGCCGAGGACGACCCTGCTCGGGTTCAGGAGGTTGCAGAGGTTCGCCACACCGCTGCCGATGTGGCGGCCGACGTCGGCGATCACACGACGGCAGCCGGGGTCGCCCTCGCGCGCCAGGGCGACCACGCGCTCCATGGTCAGCTCGGTGCCGTGGCTGGACTGGAGCAGCGGAAGGACGTAGCGGGCCGCGGCGAAGGTCTCCAGGCAGCCGCGGTTGCCGCAGCGGCAGACCGGACCCGACTCGTCCAGGGTGATGTGCCCGATCTCGCCTGCGGTGCCGCCGGGGCCGCGGTAGATCCGTCCGCTGATCACCAGACCGGCGCCGACGCCGCTCGCGACCTTGATGTACGCCAGGTCCCTGACCCCGCGGCCGCTGCCCCAGACCAGCTCGCCGAGCGCGCCGAGGTTGGCGTCGTTGTCGACGTGCACGGGGACGCCGAGGCGGTCCTTGAGCTCCTCCGCGGGCTTGGTGCCGGTCCAGCCCGGCAGGATCGACGTCGAGCCGAGCGTCCCGGACTCCACGTCGATGGGTCCCGGCACGCCGAGGCCGACGCCCGCGATCTTCGCGCGGTCCACGCCGGTCACCCCGATCAGCCTGCTGACCAGCTGTTCGGCGCGGTCGAAGCCCTGCGCGGCCGACGCGTCCACGTCCAGCGGCTCGGACTCCTCGGCGAGCACCTGGTGGGCGAGGTTCCCGACGGCCACGCGCAGGTGCGTATGGCCGAAGTCCACGCCGATGACGATGCCGGCGTCGCCGCTGAGCGAGACGCTGCGGGCCCTGCGACCGCCTGCCGAGGTGGGCGTGACCTCGACCGTTCCGCCGTCCTTGAGCTCCCGGACGATGTTGGAGACCGTGGCCGCGGACAGTCCCGTCGTCCTGGCGATCTCCGCCTGAGTGAGCGACCCGGCGAGCCGTACGGCACGTACGACCCGCTCGAGATTGGCCCGGTGCAGCGACGACTGCGACCCCGGAGTCTCCATTGACTCAGCCACCCTTTTCCGTATGACGTAACAGCGACGTCGCTGCCCGTACAAGTTGTGAACTCCAAGCTCTGCTGAACGGGTTGGCGCAGTCAAGTCCTTGACCCAAATCGGCACTCTTGAACAGCAGGACAGGCCGGGTCCAAGTGGCGAGGATGCACCCCAAACCACCCAGACCCGGCCTGTGCGGGCCGATCCGTTACTTGACCGAGCCCGCGGTGAGACCCGAGACCACGTGCCGTTCGATGAAGGCGAAGAGCACGATGACCGGCACGATCGCCACCACGGAGGCCGCGAAGAGGTAGTTCCACTCCACGGTGTAGGCGCCGATGAAGTTGTTGATGCCGACCGTCAGCGGCTGCTTGTCGGGCTCGGTGGTGAGCGTGAGGCCCATCACGAACTCGTTCCATGAGGTGATGAAAGTAAAGATCACCGCGGTCACCACACCGGGCAGTGCGAGCGGCAGCGTCACCTTCACCATGGCGCCGAAGCGGCTGGTGCCGTCCACCATCGCCGCCTCCTCCAGCTCCTTCGGGATGGAGCCGATGTAGGCCGTCAGGATCCACACCGCGAACGCGAGGTTGAACGCCGCGTTCGTGATGATCAGCGTCCAGACCGAGTTGAGCATGTCCAGCTGGTGGAACTCGCGGTAGAGGCCGACCAGGAGGGCGGTGGGCTGGAACATCTGGGTGATCAGGACGAGGAGCAGGAAGGCCTTGCGCCCGCGGTACCGCATGCGCGCCGTGTAGTACGCGGCGGGCAGCGAGACCAGGAGGACGAGGAGCGTCGCCCCGCCCGCGACGAGGAGGGTCACCTGGAGGTTCTGGCCGAGCTCCGATTCCTTCCAGACCTCGATGAAGTTCGACCACTCCAGGTTCTGCGGCAGGTACGTCCGGTCCCGCAGCTCGTCCTTGGGACGGAGCGCGGTGATCACCATCTCCAGGTACGGAGCCAGGAAGATCGCCGCGAGCGCCCAGGCGACGACGGTGATGACCAGGGTGCGCGGCCGGAACGTGCGCTTGGCCTTGGGCCGGGGCGCGGGACGCTTCGGGGACCCCGCGCGGGTCTGCGTCGCGGTGGCCATCAGTCCTCCTCGTTCCATCGGCTGACCTTCAGGAAGATCAGCACGAGTACGACGACCATCGCGAAGTTGACCACGGACATGGCGGCGGATTCACCGATGTCGGTCTCCTTCAGCTTGTACATGAACACCATGGTCGTGGAGGTGTCATAGCCGGGACCGCCCTGCGTCATGGCCCAGATGATCGGGAAGGAGTTGAAGACGTTGATGAGGTTGATGACCACGCCGACCAGGAACGCGGGCCGCAGCATCGGCACCGTGATGTGTCGGTACGTCTGCCAGGGGCTCGCCCCGTCGATCCGCGACGCCTCGTAGACCTCGTGCGGGATGGTCTGCAGACCGGCGAGCAGCGTGTACGTGGTGAAGGGCAGCGACACGAAGATCGCGACGGCCATCATCCAGGGCCAGGCAGTCTCCGGCTGGCCCAGCCAGTCCTTCGACTTGTCGATGAGGCCGAGGTCCAGCATCAGGGTGTTGAGCACGCCCGCCGTCTGGTTGAGCATCCACTTGAAGCCGATGGCGGTCATCAGGACGGATGCCGCCCAGGGCGCGATGAGCGCCCAGCGGGTGACGGTGCGGCCGGGGAACTTCTGGTTGAAGAGCTGGGCGAGGGCCAGCGAGAGCAGCATCGTCACGCTCACGACGACGACGGTCCACACGACCGTCCAGAGCAGGACCGCCCCGAAGTCGCTCTCCTCGAAGAGCTTCTTGTACTTGTCGGTCCCCGCGCTGCCGCGCACGATGCCGGCGATGGAGATGTTGAGGAACGAGGTGCGGATCAGTTCGACGACCGGCCAGATGACCACGGCGAGGATCAGCAGGATGACGGGCGCTATCCAGGGCAGCGGGCCGAGCCGGGCGATGCCGCTGCGACGGCTCACCGGCCTGGGTGCGCGCCCGCTCCGTCCCCGGCCGGTGTCGGCCGGGGGCGGAGGGGCCTTCAGTGACACAACGACTCCTTGCGTGCGGAGCGAACGGGAGCTGGCTGCCTGCTACTTGGCCTCGGCCGCCGCGGCTTCCGCCTTCTTCTGCAGGTCACCGAGGACCGTCTTCGGGTCGTCGCTCGCGGCCTTGCCGCCGGTCTTCTTCATCTCGGCGGAGATGACGTCCCACGCGGTGTCGCCCAGCGGGTAGAACTTGGCGTTCGGCAGGACCTCGAAGAACGGCTCCAGGTCCTTGTGCTTGCCGTTGGTCTGCATCTCCTTGAGCGCGTCCTGGGTGACGGGCATCAGGTTGTACATCTCGTCGAACTCCAGCATCTTCTTGGAGTACGTGAAGTCCAGGAACTTCTTGACGCCTTCCTTCTCGGCGCCGCCGTCCTTGAACGCCATCATCCAGTCGGCCACGCCGAGGGTGGACTCCAGCGGCGCGTCCTTGCCGGGGATCGGCGCGACGCCGTAGTCGACCTTGCCGTCCTTGGCCATCTGGATCAGGCTCGGGTGGCCGTTGAGCATGCCGACCTTGCCGGCCGCGAAGTCCGCGAAGGCCGTCTTGCGGTCGGTGGAGGCCGGGTTGGAGTACGTGAGGCCGGGCTTGACGAGGTTCTTCTGCAGCCAGTCGAACGTCTCGACGTTCTGCGCGCTGTCCAGCGTGTACTTGCCGCTCGCGTCGGTGTAGCCACCGCCGTTGCCGAGCTCCCACATCATCGTCTCGCCCTGGGTCTCCTCGGGGCCGAGCGGCAGGGCGTACGGGGTCTCGGCGGCCTTGGAGGACTTGATCTTCTTGGCGGCCGCGGCGACCTCGTCCCAGGTCTTGGGCGGCGTCTTGACGCCCGCCTTCTTCAGGACGGCCTTGTTGTAGAACATGACGCGGCTCGAGGAGACCCACGGGATGCCGTACTGCGTGCCCTTGACCTCGCCGGCCTTGGCGAAGGTGGGGATGAGGTTCTCCTGCGTCTTGGGCGAGAGGACCTCGTCCGCCTTGTAGAGCAGGTCGTCCGCGACCTTGTCGGCGTAGCCGCCGGTCTGCAGGAGGTCGGGCTGGTCGCCCGCCTGGATCATGTTCTTGACCTGCTTGTCGATCTCGTTCCAGTTGATGACCTGGACGTCGACCTTGTAGCCCTTGTTCTCCGCCTCGAAGTCCTTCTTCACGCCGTTCCAGTACTTCTTGGAGGCGTTCGACGCCTTGTCGCCGTAGTCGGCGGCGACGATCTTGATGGTCTTGCCGTCGCCGCTGTCGCTGTCACCGCCGCATGCGGTGACTCCCATGGCCATCGCGAGCGTCGCCGCACCGGTGGCGATCAATCGATTCCTCATGCTGTTCAACCCTTCGACATCGGTGTCGACTTGAACGCGGGCAAAAGGTTCCCCCCGCGGCGCCGTGGGGCCGACATTACTCACGGCCGGAATTGGCACAACAGGCCTAGACCACTTTCGTGGCCAAGCTGAAATCACCGACGCGCAGGGTCACTTGAGAGCGCCCGCGGTGAGCCCGGCCTGCACCTGACGCTGGAAGACCGCGTACACGACGAGCACCGGAAGCATCGCGATCGTCAGGCCCGCGAAGAGGGCTCCCCAGTCGCCCCGGTAGCCCTGCGAGACCGCCAGCGTGGCGAGCCCCTGCGGCAGCACGTACCTGCTCTCCTCCTCGTTGTTGAGCAGCAGCGGAAGCAGGTACTGGTTCCACTGCCCGAGGAAGTTGAAGATGCCGATGCTCACCAGGCCCGGCTTGGCCATCGGCAGCATGATCTGGAAGAACGTGCGGGTGTGCGAGGCCCCGTCGACCATCGCCGCCTCCTGGACGCCGGTCGGCAGCGTACGGAAGAAGGACGTCAGGAAGAAGACGGTGAAGGGCAGCGAGTACGCGATGTAGGCGATCATCAGGCCGGGACGGGTGTCCAGGAGGCCGAAGTTCTCCATGACCGCGAAGAGCGGGACGAGGGCGAGGATGACGGGGAACATCATGCCGCCCGCGAAGAGCATGAAGATGAACCGGTTGCCCGGGAAGGTGAAGCGGGCGATCACGTACGCCGCCATCGAACCGAGCAGCATCGTGCCGGTCAGTGAACCGGCCAGGATGATCAGCGAGTTGATGGCGTACTGACCGATGCTCGCCTCGGTCCACGCGTTGGTGAAGTTCTCCCAGTGGAAGGACGTCGGCCAGCCCATCGGATCGCTGAGGATCTCGACCGACGGGCGGAACGCGGTGAGGGCGACCCAGACGAGGGGGCCCGCCGCGAGAACCACCCACAGGACGAGGAAGGCGTGCGAGAAGACGTTCAGGGTCGCACCGCTCGCCGAATCGCCCTCTCGGCGGGATGTGTCGGCGGACTCGGCGCGGGGCGCGGTGGTGGTGGTCATGATGCAGTGGCTCCCGCGGTCTCAGTATTCGATCCGGTCGCGATTCCCGATCCTCATGACGATCAGCGAGAACGCCATGCTGAGGACGAGGAGGACGACGCCGATGGAGGTGGCATAGCCGTACTGGCCGTCTCGGAACCGTTCGTAGAGGAAGACCGGGGTCACCTTCAGGACGTGCTCGGGCACCATGACCAGGACGATCGCGAACGAGTCGAGCGCCTGGATGCCCATGTAGATCCAGCCGGTCCGCACGGTGTCCCAGATCAGCGGGAGCGTCACGCTGAAGAAGGTCCGCCCCCGGCCCGCGCCGTCGAGCAGCGCCGCCTCGTAGATGTCCTTGGGGATCGCGCCCATCGCGGCCGAGAACAGCACCACGTAGAAGCCGACGAAGCTCCAGGAGAGCACGGCCATCACCGCGATGAGAGCCAGCGAGCGGTCGCCGCCCAGCCAGGCGGGGCCGTCGATGCCCACCTTGTCGAGCCCGCCGTTGATCAGGCCGCTGTTGGTGTTGAAGACGCGGCCCCACACGACGGCGATGATCGCGACGGACAGGACCTGCGGGAAGAAGTAGACGACCTTGTAGAACGACGAGCCCGCGACACCCGCGATGGCCCGGCCCTTACGGTGCCGGCCACCCGACGTGATCATGTACGCGAAGAACATGCCGAGCACGAGCGTGATCAGCGGGGCGACGACCGCCAGGATGACGCTCACTTCCAGGGATTCCCAGAAGCGTTCGTCGTTCCACATCTTCGTGAAGTTGTCGAAGCCGATGAAGTTCGCCACCGGCCCGCCGGACCAGTCGGTGAACGAGTAGTAGATCGCCTGGATGAAGGGCGAGATGACGAACAGGGCGTAGAACGCGAGCGGCAGCGTCAGGAAGCCCGCGATGAAGCGGTACTTGTCGAGCGTCCGGTAGCGCCGGTCGTAGCGGACGCTCTGCGGGGTGAAGCGGGGCGGCAGCAGCACTGCCAGAAGGAACAGCAGCCCGTTCGGCGACTTGGGCCGGCCTTTCGGGTCCGGTGCCTTCTTCGGGGGTGGGGAATCGTCCACCCGGGTGTCAGTCTTCACGCCACTCCGCCCCGCCTCGTTCACGTGCCCGCGTTCTCGGTCGATCCGCCGCTGATCAGGACTTCTTGACCTTGACGACGTCAGGGTCCTTGAGGATCCGGGCCCCGGCCTTCTCCATGATGTCCATGGCCTGCTTGGTGCCGATCTGGCCCAGCATGAACTTGGCGATCATGTTGTTGAAGTCCTCGCGGAACAGCTCGTTGTACCAGTCCATGTGCTTCGCGATGACGACGTTGTCGCCGGCGGCCTTGATCGCCGCCTGCACGCTCGCCACACCGTGCGGCATCTTCTGGCCGTCGATGGCCCCCTTGACCACCGGCAGAGCGGAGAGCTCCTTGAAGTTGTTGAGGGCGGCTTCCTTGCTGTACATCGCCCGCAGCCACTCCAGGCCGCCCTGCCGGTTCTGCGCCTTCTCGGGGACGACGTAGAACTCACCGGCCGGCGCGTTGATCGTGCCGAACGGCATCTTGTCGCCGGAGTCCAGAGACGGGCTCGGGCCGAACGACATCCCGAAGTCCTTCGGGGTGGTGTCCTTGGCCTCGTTCTCCACCCAGGAACCGTTGGGCACGAAGACGCACTTGCCCCCCTTGGTCCAGGCGGTCTGCATCTCGGTGTGCGCCTCGGTGCCGTCGAAGCCGGTCAGCACGTACTTCTTGGCGACCAGTTCCTCCCACGCCTCGAAGACGTCCTTGACCGCGTCGTTCTTCCAGGCGCCCGGCTCCAGGTAGTCCATGGCCGTGGTGATCTCGCGCCCGCCGCGCTGCGCGAACATCGTGTAGATGCTGAAGAACATGTAGCGCGGGTGACCGCCCGGGTAGCTCCAGCCGTGGATGCCCTTGGCCTTGGCCTTCTTGCAGACGGCCAGCATCTCGTCCCACGTCTTCGGGTACGCGGAGTCCAGGCCCTCCTCAAGGAGCTTCTTGGAGTAGAAGGTTCCGTAGACCGTCAGCGAGATGCCGGCCTGGAACGTCCCCGAGCCACCGAAGTTGCCGCTCGCCTCGACCGCCGGTTCGAGGATGTCGCGCACCTTGACGCTCGGGTCGTCCCACGACGGCGCGTCGAGCAGTTCGGTGAGGTCCGCCACCTGCTTGTTGGAGACCAGCTTGCCGGGGTTCATCTGGTCGGCGCCGGAGTTGTTGATGACGTCGGCCGTCGGGTTGCCGCGGACGATCTTCGGCTGGACCTGCGTGGCGATCTTCGTCGTCGACTTCTGGCCCGCGTCCGAGTCCGGGTACCGCTTCTTGTACATGTCGGTCACGAACTGGGCGTACTTGTCGCCATAACCGCCGTTGAAGACGACCACGGCGAGCCCGGCGTCCGACTTCACGCCGAGCGGGTTCTTCTTGGACTTCTCGCCCTTCTCCGCCTTGTTCTCGTCCCCGCCACCGCTCGCGCAGGAGCTCAGGGCGCCCACGGCCGGCACTGCGAGAAGGCTGGTGGCCGCCGCCCTCTTCATCACGTCACGACGGTTGATGCTGGTGGATCCCATGCTCAAGTCCTCGCCTTCTCCAGGACTCAGGCGGCGTACGGGGCTCCCGACAGCTCGCCATTGGCGAAGGGCCCGACACCGCGGGTCAGTTGAAGCTTTCGTGGTGCGTTGCGTGCGACAACTACATGGCAAGGGCTCGCACCCGCCACTCAGGGTGCCGATAGGTATAGTCCACTTCTCGGCAGCAGAGCAAGATCGAACGCAGCTTGGGCCAGCAGTCTTTCCCGAGTTGAGACCTCGCGGAGACACGGCCTGGTTCGTTCACGGCGTGAGCAAATTCAGCCGACGGAATCGGCCGCGTCCGGGACCCGCTGTCGCTCCCCTTCATTGATCTTCCCCGGCGCTCACTCGCACCTCATTGGACTTTCTCCCGGGTCCCCTTGGACTTTCCCCCGCGCCCCGTCACCCCTGGCGGCTCGTCCGACGCTTCCAACAGCCTTGACACCACCCACCACTTGCCTCCCTACTGGACCCTGAGCAGCGACTTGACAACGTTGTCCAACTCGCAGGGAGGGGTTCGGGGATGCCGCACAGATCACGCAGACCTCGCTTCAGACACCACCGTTCGGCCGCGGTCCTCGGAGCGGCCGCGTTCACGCTCGTCGCGACCGCGCAGGGCGCGGCGGTGGCCAAACCGGAGGCACCGCCCAAAGCCGCGCGGGAGTTCGTCTCCTCGTTCGAGGAGGACGACGCCCAGCCCGACTGGCTGAACACCGTGGACACCGGCCCCGACGGCAAGAAGCGGACCGCCGGCGTCAACGGCGCGTTCAGTGCGGGAATACCCGGAAGTGTGAACGACCACGTCACGGAGGTCCGCGCCAGCGGCGAGAACTCCGGCAGCGGCGAGGTCAAGGAGAACCTGATCGACGGCGAGCCCACCAGCAAGTGGCTCACCTTCGCCGCCACCGGGTGGGTCGAGTTCGACCTGGACGAGCCCGCCAAGGCCGTGACGTACGCACTGACGTCGGCGAACGACCACGACGAGCGCGACCCCAAGGACTGGACCCTGCAGGGTTCCGCGGACGGCAAGGACTGGAAGGTCCTCGACACCCGCAAGGGCGAGACGTTCGACAAGCGTCACCAGACCAAGAAGTACGAATTCGAGAACGGCACGGCGTACGCCCACTACCGCCTGGAGGTCACCGCCAACAACGGCGCGTCCGACGCCCTCCAGCTCTCCGACGTCCAGCTCTCCGTCGGCGGCACCGAGTCGCCCGTCCCCGAGGACATGCTCTCCCTCGTGGACCGCGGCCCCAGCGGCTCCCCGACCGCGAAGTCGGGCGCCGGGTTCACCGGCAAGCGCGCGCTGCGTTACGCGGGCACCCACAAGGTGGACGGGCGCGGCTACTCGTACAACAAGGTCTTCGACGTGAACGTGTCGGTGCGCCGGGACACCGAGCTCTCCTACCGGATCTTCCCGTCCATGGCGGAGGGCGACCTCGACTACGACGCCACGAACGTGTCGGTGGACCTGGCCTTCACCGACGGCACCTATCTGAGTGACCTCAAGGCCATGGATCAGAACGGCTTCCCGCTCTCCCCGCAGGGCCAGGGCGCCGCGAAGGGCCTCTACGTCAACCAGTGGAACAACGTGGCCTCCCGGATCGGGCAGGTCGCGCGCGGCAAGACCGTCGACCGGGTGCTCGTCGCGTACGACTCCCCCAAGGGTCCCGCGAAGTTCCGTGGCTGGGTGGACGACGTCTCCCTCAAGGAGAAGGCCCCGGCGAAGCCGAAGGCCCACCCCTCGGACTACGCGGACACCACCCGCGGCACGAACTCCAGCGGCGGCTTCTCGCGCGGCAACACCTTCCCCGCGACGGCCGTGCCGCACGGCTTCAACTTCTGGACGCCGGTGACCAACGCCGGTTCCCTGAGCTGGCTCTACGACTACGCGCGCGGCAACAACGCGGACAACCTGCCGACGATCCAGGCGTTCAGCGCGAGCCACGAGCCGAGCCCCTGGATGGGTGACCGGCAGACCTTCCAGATGATGCCGTCGGTCGACAAGGACACCCCGTCCGCGTCCCGGACCAAGCGCGCGCTGCCCTTCAGGCACGAGAAGGAGACGGCGCGCCCGCACTACTACGGCGTGACGTTCGAGAACGGTCTGAAGGCCGAGATGGCCCCGACCGATCACGCGGCGATGATGAAGTTCACCTATCCCGGTGACGACGCGAGCGTCATCTTCGACAACGTCTCGGAGAAGGGCGGCCTCACCCTCGACGAGGAGAAGGGGATCGTCAGCGGCTTCTCGGACGTGAAGTCCGGGCTCTCCACCGGCGCCACGCGCCTCTTCGTGTACGGCACCTTCGACTCGCCCGTCACCGCGGGCGGCAAGCTCGACGGCGGGGGCGGCGGTGACGTCACCGGCTACCTGCGCTTCAAGCCGGGCAAGGACCGCACGGTCAACCTGCGCCTCGCGACCTCGCTCATCAGCCTCGACCAGGCCAAGGCCAACCTGAACAGTGAGATCCCGTCCGGCACCTCCTTCGAGCGCGTGAAGAACCGCGCGCAGAAGAGCTGGGACGACATCCTCGGCAAGGTGGAGGTCCAGGGCGCGAGCGAGGGCCAGCGGACCTCGCTGTACTCCTCCCTCTACCGCCTCTACCTCTACCCCAACTCGGGCTTCGAGAAGGTCACGTCGGCGGACGGAAAGTCGAAGTACCAGTACGCGTCGCCCTTCTCGCCGCAGACGGGTCCCGACACCCCGACGCACACCGGCGCGAAGATCGTCGACGGCAAGCCGTACGTCAACAACGGCTTCTGGGACACGTATCGCACGACCTGGCCCGCCTACTCGCTCCTCACGCCGAAGAAGGCGGGTGAGCTCGTCGACGGCTTCGTGCAGCAGTACAAGGACGGCGGCTGGACCTCCCGTTGGTCGTCGCCCGGCTACGCGGACCTGATGACGGGCACGTCTTCGGACGTGGCGTTCGCCGACGCGTACGTCAAGGGCGTGGACTTCGACGCGAAGGACGCGTATGACGCGGCCCTGAAGAACGCGACGGTCGTACCGCCGAGCAAGGGCGTCGGCCGCAAGGGCATGGAGAACTCCCCCTTCCTCGGCTACACCCCCAGCGAGACCCACGAGGGCCTGTCCTGGGCGCTTGAGGGCTACGTCAACGACTACGGCATCTCCCGCATGGGCGCGGCTCTCTACAAGAAGACGGGCGAGAAGCGCTACAAGGAGGAGTCGGAGTACTTCCTCAACCGCGCCCGGGATTACGTGCATCTCTTCGACGCCAAGGCGGCAGGCGGAGGAACCGCCCCGGGCTTCTTCCAGGGCAAGGACAAGAAGGGCGACTGGCGCGTCCCCTCCGACAAGTTCGACCCGCGCGTATGGGGCCACGACTACACGGAGACGAACGCCTGGGGCTACGCCTTCACCGCCCCGCAGGACTCGCGCGGCCTCGCCAACCTGTACGGCGGCCGCAAGGGACTCGGCGACAAGCTCGACACGTACTTCGCCACTCCGGAGACCGGGTCCGCCGAGTTCGCGGGCTCCTACGGAGGCGTCATCCACGAGATGACCGAGGCACGCGACGTGCGCATGGGCATGTACGGGCACTCCAACCAGGTCGCCCACCATGCCGCCTACATGTACAACGCGGCCGGTGAGCCGTCCAAGACGCAGGAGAAGGTCCGCGAGGTCCTCTCCCGCCTCTACACCGGCAGCGAGATCGGGCAGGGCTATCACGGCGACGAGGACAACGGCGAGCAGTCGGCCTGGTACCTCTTCTCCTCGCTCGGCTTCTACCCGCTCGTCATGGGCAGCGGCGAATACGCGATCGGTTCGCCGCAGTTCACCAAGATGACCGTCCACCTGGACAACGGCCGCGACCTGGTCGTCAAGGCGCCGAAGAACAGCGCGAAGAACGTGTACGTCCAGGGCCTGAAGGTCAACGGCAAGAAGTGGACCTCGACCGCGCTCCCCCACAAGGAGATCGCGCGCGGCGGCGTCCTGGAGTTCGACATGGGCCCCGAGCCGTCGTCGTGGGGCACGGGCAAGAACGCCCAGCCGACGTCGGTCACGCAGGACGACAAGGTGCCTTCGCCGCGCGGTGACGCCATCAAGGGTGACGGCGCGCTCTTCGACAACACCTCGGCCACGGACGCCACTTCGGACGCGGCCGTCGACCTCCCGGTCGCCAAGGAGACGAAGGCCGTGCAGTACACGCTGACGTCGTCCACCGACAAGTCGAAGGCACCGGACGGCTGGGTCCTCGAAGGCTCCGCCGACGGCGAGAAGTGGAAGGAGCTGGACAAACGATCGGGCGAGTCCTTCGCCTGGGACCAGCAGACCCGGGTGTTCACGGTCGATGATCCGGGGACGTACGCGCACTACCGGCTCGTGCCCGACGGCTCCGCGACCCTCGCGGAGGTCGAGCTGCTGAGCTGATCCGCGGGGCGAGTTGCAGAGAAGTCCCGTCGGGAGGCCGTGATCACGGCCTGTCGGCGGGACTTTCTCGCGTCCTGCCCGGGGCTCTCGGGCTTGCACATTCCACGCGAAAACCGACGCAAGTATGGGATGCTGCCGCCACATGCGCTACTACCTCTACGTGTCCGGCTCCAAGCTGGACATGCTGTACGGGCAGATCCCGCCCAAGCTCCTCAAGCGGCTCGCCGTCGAGGCGAAGGTCGATCTGAAGGTGCTGAGCGTCGCCGTTCAGTCGCCGCGCGCCGACCAGAGTGCGTACGACCGGCTCGACCTCGTCGAGGCCTACCTCGAGCGGGAGTGCGACGTCAGTTGGATGACGGAGCCGAGACCCTGGTTCCGGGGCGATCTGGGGCTTCGGATCGGGGGGTACGGCACGCCCGACCGGCCGACGTTCATGACGGGACGCGAGGGTGACACCGTCATCGCGCTCATCGGGTCGGCGCACCACCTGATCGGGCAGCGGACGGCTGTCGACACGATCCAGGCGGCCTCCTCCAGCCTGCCGTCCCTGTTCCGGCTCCTGAACGAGGCTCCGGAGGGGCGGGCCACGGCGAACAGACAGTCCCCGCTCCACCAAGTCCTCGACTTCTCCGCGTCGTTGACCGAGCCGCCCGTCTACTGCGAGTTCCTCGCCCGGCGGCTGCTGCACGGCACCGTCACCGGGGAGGACGGGCGTGAACTGCAGATCCTCGTCGGGACCCCGCTGTACGTGGCGATGGCGGACGAGGACCAGGAACAGGGGGCCTGAGTGGAACAAGGTGCGGCACGCGCCGACCTGGGCCGGATGCGGCTTGCCCGGGATGTCGAGGGCCTGTGCCGGGTCCTGCGGTCCGGCGAATTCCCGATGGCACGGCAGGCTGCGGGGCTCCTCGGGGACATCGGTGGCCCGACGGCCGTCGACGCGCTCCTGGACTGCCTGGAGCGGCCCGGCGACTACCCCCGCTACCTCCATCTGCGGGCCCTCACCTCCCTGGGGAGGCTGCGTGAGCGTCGCGCGGTCCCCCTGCTGCGGCGGCTGCTGCACGACGGGCGGCTGGAGAATCACGGCCAGGAGGAGAGGGTGTTCCGGGCCCTGACCGACATCGGTGGGCCCGAGGTCGCCCGTGAGCTGGTCGACCGGCTTGCCGAGCCGTGCCCTTCGCAGCTGGTGGTGGAGGCGGTGGCCGCGCTCCGCCTGCCGGAGGCCGTGCCCGGCATGCTGGCCGCGCTGTGGGTTCTGCTGCCCCGTGACGGGGTGCAGGCAGTACGGGCGCTCGGTGCGATGCGCGATCTGCGTACGGGGCCGGCGCTGCTGTTCCTCGCGGACTCGGCAGGCACCCCTCCCGACCTGCGCAGGGCGGCCGTGGAGGCACTCGTCGAACTCCCCGGGGATTCCTGGCCCCCACCGGCCGGCGCGATCCCGGAGATCATGTTGCGGCGGGCGCTGCGCGATCCGGATGCCGCGACCGCGCTGCCCGCGGCCGAGCTGCTCTCCAGGACCGGGAGAGGCAGGGACGAACTGCGGGGTCATCTCAGGGACGTCAGGCCGGGGCGCCGGGCCGCCTACCGGGCTCCGAGCTGTTCCGGCGTCACGGTCTGCACCCTCATCCAGAACCGGCCCGAACTCTTCGGCGAGGCACACGACTACCGGGACGTCCCGGCTCTGATCCACCTCCTCGACGAGGCGAATCCGGCCCTGCGCAGAGCTGCGGCCTCCGCACTCGGCGCCGTCGGCGGTGCTGCCGCGGTCCACGCGCTCCTCGCCGCGCTCGGCGACGAACGGATCGGGGAGGCAGCCGCGCGGGCGCTTTCCCGCCTGCCGGAACCACCCGTACGGGAGCTGCTCTCGCTGCTGTCCGGCGAGGGCGCCTCGACCCAACGCCCGGCCGCCGCAACGGCGTTGGGGCTTCTGGGCATCGCGGAAGCCACGCCCGCGCTCCTTGCGGCACTGGATGATGACGGGGCCACGGGCCTGCGTACCGCCGCCGTCGACGCGCTCGCCGCCCTGCGCCACCGGCCGGCGGCAGAACGCCTGGCGGACCTGGCCGGGGACGAGAAACAACCCGGCACGCTCCGGGCCCGTGCCCTGCACGCGCTGGGGCTGCTCGGAGTGCGGGAGACACTGCCGGTGGTGCTGGCCGCTGTACGGGACCCATCGGAGCCGGTGCGGCTCCAGGCGGCGCAGGCGCTGGGCGGGTTCCCCGTGCCCGAGGCGGCCGAGGCCCTCGGGGCGGTCGCGGAGGGGGACGCGAACCTCGATGTCGCACGGGCCGCCGTCGAAGCCCTGGGCCGGGTCGGCGCCCCTGCCGGACCTGTCCTCGCCTCGCTGGCGCAGCGGCTCCGGGGCGATGTCGCCGATGAGCTGGGCGCCGCGCTCACGCGCCTCCCCGGGGACGAAGCGGTTGCGGGGCTCTGCCGGTTGGCCGGGGCGCCCCTGTCGGAGAACGTCCACGTGGCGGTGGTCGAGGCGCTGGGAGCGCGGCGCGCTCCGGAAAGTGCCGGGCCCCTGGCGGCGCTGCTGGCCGGCGAACTCCAGTACCACGGCCGAAGCGCCGCCGCCGCATTGCGGGCCCTCGCCGAGCTGGGCACCGAGGAGGCCGACGCGCATGTGCTGGCCTACTGCCGCAGGGCCGGCCACGACGGCGACGCACAGCGCGCGGCCCTCACCGTCATGGCGGACCGGGACCACCGGGAGGTACGCGGGCGGCGGCTCTCAGCGGACGGTCTTGAGTAACGACGGTCGGTGCGCATACGATCCACGGCGACATCGCGTGTCGGTCACCGGCTGGGTGAGGCATGGAGGTGTCGGGAGATGCCTTCTGGAGGCATTCCTTGTCAGTAGAACTGAATCACACGATCATCCACGCCCGGGACAACCGGGAGTCCGCCGAGTTCTTCGCGGACCTGCTGGGCCTTGAGATCACCTCGGAGTGGGGCCCGTTCATCGCGGTGGAGCTGAGCAACTCCGTCACCCTGGACTTCGCGACCGTCCCCGCGGACAAGATCACCCCGCAGCACTACGCCTTCCTGGTCTCCGAAGAGGAGTTCGGCGCCGCGTACGAGAAGATCAGCGCACGCGGCGTCGAGCACTGGGCCGACCCCCATCAGAAGCTGCCGGGTGAGATCAACACCAATGACGGCGGCCGTGGCGTGTACTTCCTGGATCCCTCACGGCACGCCATGGAGCTCATCACGGTGCCTTACGGCGGCTTCCCCGCGTAGTCGCCGCGTCGCCCGTTCATGACGGGCAGCTCTTCTCCTTGTCCCCCCGGTACGTCCGGTACAGCGGCAGCTTCTCCTTGTCGTCGGAGCGGGCCACCGGGGGGAACTCGATGATCGGTACGGGCTTGCAGACGGCCCACTGGTCGTTCTCGCCCGGGCCGGTGAACCCGTAGGTCCCGCCTGCCCCGACGAGACAGCCGGTGCAGGTGTCGCCGCTGAGGGTCGACATGGTGAGCGTGCTGTACACGTCCTTGGTGGAGGGCAGCTGATGCGCGGGCGTCTTCTTGTCCTCCTCGCTGATCTCGGTGTACGTCCGGTCGACGGCGGACACGAGGAGCGCGAAGCCGTCGTGGTACATGGCCGCGTACCCGTCCGCCAAGGCCTTGTGCCCCAGCTTGTGTTCGTTGTCGATCGTGTTGAATCGCGCCTGGAACGGGGAGAAACCCGAGGGCGCGCCGCCGGGGTCGTCCGGCCAGGCGGGATCGTAGGCCGAGGCGTCGACGATCGTGGCGTTCGCCCGGCGCAGACTGCGTTCGATCTCGGCGGAGGTGAGCGTCGGTTCGAGGCCGATGCCGATCTTGAGGATCCGCAGCTTGCCGCTGCGGGTACAACCCCCCTCATTGGCCAGGCGGTTGATGAAGCGTGGCAGGTCCTGGTCGCGCCCCGCGAAGAAAACGGTGTCCGTCTTGTCGCGGCAGATCCTCGCCACGGCGTCGGCGAAGCGCTGCGGGACTCCCTGGTCCTTGCCGGACGAACCGATGTAGTGGGAGTTGTGGTTCTTCAGGTCGTAGGTCTTGCCGAAGTTCCGCTCGAAGACCTTGCGCAGGTCCTTGGAGTACACGTCGCCCTCGCGGCTGTCCCAGAGCAGGAGGCCCTTCTTCTTCTGCGGATAGCGGTCGACGTAGTGGGACAGGGCCTGGACGAACTGCTTGTTGTTGGGCGACGTCTTGAAGAAGTACTTGAAGTTCATGGAGGCGGCGGTGATGACCGGGCCGACCGTGGGGATACCGCGTGCGGTGAGCGCGGCGACCGCCCTGCGGGTCTCCGTCGTGCTGCTCGGGATGCCGGTGACGCCGACCAGCGGGGCCTCGGTGTCCCGCGTCATCTCGGCGAGACGGTCGACGACGGGCTCCCATTCGCTGAGGTGTCTGCCGTCGGGGGCGAAGAGCAGCTGGTAGTGCGGCCCGCTCGCGCTGTTCGCCTGCAGCTGTGCCGCGTGGGCACCCGCGAGGGCGCGCCGGATCATGTCGCCGGTCATCGCGCTGGAGGCGTCCGACGTGAAGGGCATCATCAGGGCGATGCGTACGTAGGGAATGCGGGCGCTGCCGTCCGGCGGGTTCTCCCAGTCCTGCTCGACGCGGGCGTTCTCGTCGGCCACGGCCTCGATGAGGCTCTCGGCCTCCTCGTCGGCGTCGAAGGCCTGGTCGGTGACCCCTATGCACTCCCCGGCGATCTCTTCGAGGCCGTCCCCGCACGGACCGGGGCGCGAACCGCTCCAGGTGACCAAACCGGCGACGAGGGCGGCGACCACCACCGCGGCCACGAGCCATTCGAGGGGGCCCCACTCCTTGGGCGGGTGGTTGAACATCATGACCCCTCACTGGCGGGCACGGGCAGGGTCTGCCGTTTGCGGGCGGCCACCGGCCAGTCGCGGGCGGCTCGGCCGAGGGCCGCGTACCAGGTGGGGTGACGGCGGCAGAGGAACCCGAGTTCGTCGCCCACCGCCTGGCACAGGGTTTCGGCGTCCGGGTCGATCGCCGCGTCGGCGTACGGCTCGGACAGGTACCACAGGGCGTGCAGCAGCCGGTTGATGCTGCGGCCCGCCTCGTCGAGGTGGGTGTAGCGGGCCGCGTGCTCCCCGAGGGCGATCTCCACCCGGTGGTCGCTCCAACCACCGGGCTCATCAAGGGAGTTCGTGTCCTGCTCGGTACGTTTGGCCGGCGGTGTCGGGGCGGTGGCGCAGTGCCGCAGGCATTCCAACCAGTGCTGGACGCTCTGCTCCGCCTCCTCCGCGCCGAACTCGTCCGCCAGCATGTCCACCACCTGCGCCGCGTTCCCGGTGGCCAGGCTGTGCCGCAACGCGTCCGCTTCCCCGGAGTCCTCGGTGTCGGAGCGCTGCACGTGGTGCGCGTGCAGGAAGCGGTGTATCTCGTACCAGCTGTGCGGATCGTCGGAGGGAGGCGAGGTGCGGCGCGCCTCGTGGACGAGGAGCGACTGCAGGAGACGGCTCTCGACCAGCGGCGCGTCGACGGGGACGGACTGCTGCCACTGCCGCTCCACCAGATACTGCGCGGCCGCGTTGGCAGGCAGTTGTTCGGGCCCGTCGAGACGCAGGTCCTCGGCGAGCGCCTCCGCGGTCGCGTTGTCCCGCGCCAGGCACAGCACGAGGAGCCGGTCACGCTGGCGCCGGTCGGGCAGCAGATCCTCCAGGAGCACCTGGGTGACGGGGCGCCCCTGCGGGGTGGGCAGGTCGAGCAGATCCCTGGGGGCCACCACGCGGTTCTGCCGGGCCGCGTGCACCACGGCGTCGCACAGCACGGTGCTGGCCGCCGGGTGCCCGCCGGTCAGTGAGTGCAGCGCCGACGCCAGGTGCGGGTGGAGCAGCCGCACGGACGCCCGGTCCAGCATCGACAGGACGTCGTCCCTGCTCAGCGGGGTGAGCGGCACGACGAGCAGTCCGGCGGACGGATCGTGTCCGTTGCGGCGCCAGATGGCGGCGGCCTGTTTGCGCCGTGCGCCGCCCGCGGCGGGCAGCAGGTCGGCCAGTGCGCGGCACACCGCCTGCGGCGCCTCCTCCTGCGGTACGTCCCCGAGGCGGGTGGCGACGACGGTGATCCGGTCGCGGTGGGGGCGCTGCGCGGCGGCGCGGTGTTCGAGGAGCAGGTTCAGGAAGCGCTGCCCGGCGGGGGCGTGTGCCTCGTCGATGAGGATCAAGGGCCAGGGTTCGCGGTTCAGGTGCCGCACCATGCCGTAGGCGTCGGCCACCTCCTTGAGGAAGGCGGCCATGAGGGTGTTCTCGACGGCGTGCCGGTAGTCGCCGCCCCGGTGGAAGCGCCGGCCGAGCTCGAGCAGGGCATCGGGCGTCCCGGTGACGCCGTCCGGTGCGGTGTGCCGCCGCCCGTACCAGTTGCGGGCCGGGCCCAGTCCCTGCAGGGACTGGAGTTCACGCAGGATCGCCGCGGTGACCGGCAGCGAACCGTCGTCGTCCTGCACCGCCACGCCGTCGTCGTCCTCCACCGCATCGCCGTCGCCGGCCGCGCTCTTCGCCTCGGCGGCGGAGGCGCCGACCCGCTCCGACCACTGCCGCGCCACATCCCGCTCACCCCCGGTGATGAGGCCGCAGGCGATCAGGAGCCGGGCGTGCCGGGCGCACACGGCGTCCCGCCCGTCCGCGTCGTCCAGGGACCAGCCGGAGACCGCGAACAAGCCGGGCAGCAGGACGGGGAAGAGGCCGATCCCGGGCGCGAGCGCACACACGATCCGCTCGAGCACCTGCACGAAGTCGGCGGCAGGCGCGGCAGGCACGTCACCGTCCTGCGCGGGGACGACGGGCACGGCCGCGGGTGCCCCCGGCACCACGACCCGCACATGGGCCAGCGGCAGGCGCTTGTGGTAATGCCGCGCGAGACCGTCAAGGACGGCACTGCGGCCGAGACCGTGCTGCCCGGTGAGCAGCACGACGGGCACGTCCTCCCCGAACTCCCGTTTCCTGCGCGCCCGTTCGTCGTACGCCAGACCCGTGAGTGACGGGATGAGTGAGCCCACCAGTGGATCGCGACCGTACAGCAGTGGCGTTTGCGGCTTGCCCATCCGACGACTTCCTGCTTCCCCCTGGGAGCCTTCGGCCACCACCGGGGCGAGGCGCACCGCTCCCCCGGAAACCAGCCGCTGACTGTTGCTCCAACTCCCCTCGGAACAGTGGAACTTACCCCCCTTCGGTTCAGGGTTGCGGGTAAATCTCCAGATCGACCCGGTCCGGCAGATTCACCGCCGCCCGTACCTCACCCGGGTACGCGAGCCTGACCCGCCGCAGCCCGGAAAGTCCTGCCAGGTGCGAGAGATCGATGTCGGAGCCCTGGGTGAGATGTATTTCGACAAGTCCCGGCAGCCTCCGGGCGATGCGCCGCAGCGACACGGGCGCACCCGGTTTGGCGTACACGTAGAGATGCGTGACCTGCGAGACCTGCGCCTTGGGATCGAAGAGCAGCGTGCTCAGCTGCTCCGGGGAGAGGGTCAGCGTGCGCAGCTCGGGCAGGCGGCCGAGCAGGGCGCCCCACCCGTCCGGCAGCAGGCGCTCGCCCGCCTCGTGCAGGCGCAGTTCCTCGAGCGCCTGGAAGTTCCCGATCTCCGTCAGCTCGACCGTGCCCATCGGCAGCGCGAGGACGCGCAGGTCATTGAGGCGGGACAGATCGTCGAGCCCGCGCCAGGGCACCTGCAGCCCCAGGTGCAGGGCGCTGAGGCGCGGGCATTCCGCGAGCTTGGCCAGTGGTTCGAACTGCGGAAGGTCCTCGAGGACGAGGGTCTGCAGCTGGGGCAGCCGGGTGAGCGGCGCGGGCTCCCTGAGGTTGCGGCAGCCCCGCAGGGTGAGGCTCTCCAGCGCGGGGAAGTCCGCGAGCAGGCCGAGGTCCTCCAGCTGGAGCGCGCCCCGCAGCCGCAGCTCGCGAAGGCGCCGCGGATCCAGCGCCGCGCGGACGGCCGCGGGGGTGAAGTCGCCGTGGATGCCTACGCGTTCGCAGCCGGGCAGCGTCGCGAGGGCGTCGAGTTCTGCGTCCGAGCGCACGGTGACGGGCTGCGAGGGGTCCGCGGTGAGGAGCGGCTTGATGATCTCCTCGGCATACACGCGCGTCTCGAACCGGTCCCAGTGGCCCAGGAGTTGGGCCCGTACCACGGGCTGGTGAGTGTCGAGGAACTCCCTCAGACGCGGGATGGCGGCGTCCCCGCCGATCTGGCAGATCGCGTGGACGGTCGCGAGCTCCTCGTCGCCGTCCAGGTCCCGCGCCCTGGGCAGCAGGCCCAGCAGCAGCGGCCCCGTGCGCGCGAGGACCCTGGCCTGGCGCAGGCTGCGCGGCGGGACCATGCGCGCCGCCTCGGACTCGATGGTCCGCCGCACCTCGGGGTCGAGACGAGTGGCCTGTTCGAGCGACGCGAGGGCGAGCAGCCGCAGCCTGGCCTGGACCGTGGAATCCTTCTCGCGGTGGGAGCGGTCGCTGAGCCGTATGAGCAGATCGGCGCGTCCCTTGTGATCGCTCTGCGCGACGGCCATCTGCACCACGTCCTCCCACTCGTCGGCATGGGCGTTCTTCACCAGGATGCCGAAGTCCCGCTCTTCGAGCACCGCTTTGGCGCCGAGATAATCCTGAAAGGTGCGGTGGATGAAGTCGACGGCTCCCGAGGCGGGTTCACGGAGGACACCGGTGCGCTCGATGAGGTACTGCAGGGCCTCCTCGGGTGCTCCCATCTTCTGGAGGCTCGGCACCTGGGGCTGGAGCCTGCGGACCAGGTCCACGGCGTCCGGGCGCTCGATCTGGGTGCGTTCGTTGCGGATCAGCCAGTACGCGAAGCGCTTGAGGGGTTCGGAGGCCTCCTCCTCGCTGAGCGTGGTTTCCGTCTCGCTGAGCGTGGCTTTCGTCTCGCCGATCTTGGGCCGCACGCCGCGCTCCTTGTCGCGCCGTTCGAGCAGCATGGACAGGGCGGCCTTGTAGAGGGCGGCCCGCCCCTCGGGCAGGAAGCCGTGGCGCTCCTCGTGCAGGGCGCACATCAGGCTGCACATGAGCGGGTTGGTGGCGAGCCTGCTCAGTTCCGGCCGGGTGCGCAAGGACTGGATCAGTTCGTCGTCCTTCCCTTCGCGCGCCGCTGTCGCCGTGTGCCACCGCTGGATGAAGCGTCGCAAGTCGTCGGGGCGCAGCGCGTTCAGGGTGAACTCGTGGAAGCCCTCGCGTTCCAGCCAGCCGGGGGCGAGTGCGGAGGGCCGGGTGGTGGCGAGCCACAGGTTGCCGGAGAAGGCGGACAGGAGCCGGCGCAGCCACTCCCGGGTGCGCGCGCGGTCGGCCTTGGGGATCTCGTCGAGGCCGTCGATGAGCAGGAGCCCGCGGCCGTTCTGCAGCACGCGCGCCGTCCAGCCGTCGGGTTCGGTGCCCACGTGCGGGCAGCCCGTCCGGCGCAGGAAGTCTTCGGGCAGGGGCAGTTCGGTGCCTTCGCGGACCAGGGTGCGCAGCGGGAGGACGAACGGTACGCGGCCCAGGAGCTGGGGCAGATGCCCCGGCACGGTGTCCTGCCGCGCGGTGGTCAGGGCCAACCACTGGACGAGCGTCGTCTTGCCCGTGCCGGCGACCCCCTGGAGGAGTACGCGCCGGTGTCCGACGAGGACGGACTCGACGCTCTCCTCGAGCACCGCCGCCCTTCCCTCGGTGTCCAGGTCGGGTTCGTCGTCCGCGGCGGCCGTCGCGACCGCCCGCAGGCTCAGGTAGGCGGTTTCCAGGGGCCACACCTTGCGGTCGGTATTGCGCAGATCGACTCCGTAGAGGGTGAGGCTGCCGTGCTCCTTGATGACGTAGTCGGAGTATTTCTCCTCGAAGCGCGCGTCCGCCGTCGTCCAGTCGTCGCCCGAGACGCGGCGCAGAATGACCTCCAACTGCTCGCTCTGCCGCCGCAGTTCGTGGAACTCCTCGAGCTGGGCGCGGGCCGCGAAGCCGGGGCGCTGGGTGAAGAACCGCACGAGATGGATGCAGGCCGTGCGCAGCAGCTCGTCGTGGAAGAGCGCCGCGTCGCGGGTGAGCAGCCTGCGTGTCTCGGTGCCGGCCTTGCGGGACAGTTCGGCGGCAAGACCTTCGGGCCCGAGCACGAAGACCTGCACGTCGTCCATGTCGAGCTCGCCGAGGGCGAAGAGCGTACGGGTCAGGGCCTGGCCGACGGCGTCGTGCTCGTCGTCCGCGATCGGCCGCTCGTGCGGCCCCGCCGACCGCACCGCGCGGCGCACCAGCTCCTGGGCGAGCCGGTGCATGTCGTCCTTGCTGAGCGAGGGGTGGTCCCCGGCGAAGGCCAGCAACCCCTTGATGCGTATGGGCTGTTCGGTGTACTCGGCTCCCGGCGCCTTGGGCGGCGGCAGCAGCAGCCGCTTCAGCAACGGCACCGCGACCGAGGACGCGACCTTGATTCCCACTGCTCCTGCGTCCACGCAAACCCCCGTCACCGCCGAGCGTTCCCCCGCACACAAAGCGTAGGGCCCGCACCCCCCTCCTGGGGGGCGCGGGCCCAACTGGCCTCCGGCAATGCCTACTTGCGGATGAGCGAACGCAGCACGTACTGCATGATGCCGCCGTTGCGGTAGTAGTCCGCCTCACCGGGGGTGTCGATGCGGACGACCGCGTCGAACTCCACGCCCGTGTCGGTGGTGACCTTGACGGTGCGCGGCGTGCGGCCCTCGTTCAGCTCGGTCACGCCGGTGAAGGAGAAGGACTCCTCGCCGGTGAGGCCGAGGGTCTCGGCGGTCTGGCCCTCCGGGAACTGGAGCGGCAGGACGCCCATGCCGATGAGGTTCGAGCGGTGGATGCGCTCGTACGACTCGGCGATGACGGCCTTCACGCCGAGGAGCGCGGTGCCCTTGGCGGCCCAGTCACGGGACGAACCGGAGCCGTACTCCTTGCCCGCGAGGATCGCGAGCGGGGTGCCGGCCGCCTGGTAGTTCTGCGAGGCGTCGTAGATGAAGGAGACGGGGCCGTCCTCCTTCGTGAAGTCGCGGGTGAAGCCGCCCTCGGTGCCCGGCGCGATCTGGTTGCGCAGGCGGATGTTGGCGAACGTGCCGCGGATCATGACCTCGTGGTTGCCTCGGCGCGAGCCGTAGGAGTTGAAGTCGCGACGCTCGACGCCGTGCTCCGTGAGGTACTTGCCGGCCGGGGTGTCGGCCTTGATCGCACCGGCCGGGGAGATGTGGTCGGTGGTGACCGAGTCGCCCAGCTTGGCCAGGACGCGGGCGCCCGTGATGTCGGCCACCGGGGTGGTCTCCATCGTCATGCCCTCGAAGTAAGGGGGCTTACGGACGTAGGTCGACTGCGGGTCCCACTCGAAGGTGTTGCCGGTCGGGATCGACAGGGCCTGCCACTGGGCGTCGCCCGCGAAGACGTCCTGGTAGGACTTGTTGAACATGTCCTCGCCGATGGAGTTGGCGACGACGTCGTTCACCTCGGCCTCGGAGGGCCAGATGTCCTTCAGGTAGACGGGGTTGCCGTCCTGGTCGGCGCCGAGGGCGTCCTTGGTGATGTCCACCTTCATCGAGCCCGCGATGGCGTACGCGACGACCAGCGGCGGGGACGCCAGGTAGTTCATCTTGACGTCGGGGTTGATGCGGCCCTCGAAGTTCCGGTTGCCGGAGAGGACGGACGTCACGGCCAGGTCGGCGTCGTTGACCGCCTTGGAGACCTCCTCGGGCAGCGGGCCCGAGTTGCCGATGCAGGTGGTGCAGCCGTAGCCGACGAGGTTGAAGCCGACCTTGTCGAGGTAGGGGGTGAGCCCCGCCTTGTCGAAGTAGTCGGTGACGACCTTGGAGCCCGGGGCGAGGGTGGTCTTGACCCACGGCTTGCGGGTCAGGCCCTTCTCGACGGCCTTCTTCGCGACGAGCGCGGCGGCGACCATCACGTACGGGTTCGAGGTGTTGGTGCAGGAGGTGATCGCGGCGACGGTGACGGCGCCGTGGTCGATCTCGTACGTCGAGCCGTCGGGGGCGGTGACCGTGGTCGGCTTCGACGGGACGCCGTTGGAGAAGGCCGGGGCGTCGGACGCCGGGAAGGACTCCTTGCCGGCCTCCTCGTCGTCCGCGACGTAGTTGCGCACGTCCTGGGCGAACTGCTGCGAGGCGTTGGCGAGGACGATGCGGTCCTGCGGGCGCTTCGGACCCGCGATCGACGGGACGACCGTGGAGAGGTCGAGCTCCAGCTTCTCGGAGAAGTCGGGCTCGGCGGCCGGGTCGAGCCAGAGGCCCTGCTCCTTCGCGTACGCCTCGACGAGCGCGACCTGCTGCTCGTCGCGGCCGGTCAGGCGCAGGTACTTCAGCGTCTCGTCGTCGATCGGGAAGATCGCGGCGGTGGAGCCGAACTCCGGCGACATGTTGCCGATGGTGGCGCGGTTGGCGAGCGAGGTGGCGGCGACGCCCTCGCCGTAGAACTCGACGAACTTGCCGACGACGCCGTGCTTGCGCAGCATCTCGGTGATCGTGAGGACGAGGTCGGTGGCGGTGGTGCCCGCGGGCAGCTCACCGGTCAGCTTGAAGCCGACGACGCGCGGGATGAGCATGGAGACCGGCTGGCCGAGCATCGCGGCCTCGGCCTCGATGCCGCCGACGCCCCAGCCGAGCACACCGAGGCCGTTGACCATCGTGGTGTGCGAGTCGGTGCCGACGAGGGTGTCGGGGTAGGCCTGGCCGTTACGGACCATGACCGTACGGGCCAGCTTCTCGATGTTGACCTGGTGGACGATGCCGGTGCCCGGGGGGACGACCTTGAAGTCGTCGAAGGCGGTCTGGCCCCAGCGCAGGAACTGGTAGCGCTCCTTGTTGCGGCCGTACTCCAGCTCGACGTTCTGGCCGAAGGCCTCCGCCGTGCCGAACTTGTCGGCGATCACGGAGTGGTCGATGACCAGCTCGGCCGGGGAGAGCGGGTTGACCTTGTCCGCGTCACCGCCGAGCTCCTTGACGGCCTCACGCATGGTGGCGAGGTCGACGACGCAGGGCACGCCGGTGAAGTCCTGCATGATCACGCGGGCCGGCGTGAACTGGATCTCCTGCGAGGGCTGGGCCTGGGAGTCCCAGCCGCCGATCGCACGGATGTGGTCGGCGGTGATGTTCGCGCCGTCCTCGGTGCGGAGCAGGTTCTCCAGAAGCACCTTCAGGCTGTAAGGGAGGCGCGCGGAGCCCTCGACCTTGTCCAGCTTGAAGATCTCGTACGACTCGTCGCCCACGCGCAGCGTGCTGCGGGCGTCGAAGCTGTTCGCCGACACGACAGTCTCCTTCATATGTGTGCGCGTTGAATCACATCCTGCCGCCACGACTCCTCGTCGATCCGCTAAGGTAAGGCTTAGTTAGGTAACCCTTACCGGGGGGCGGCTTCTGGTGCGCCTCGGCAGATATCTCGATGTCGAGATAACTCTAGTACATCACCCGCGCGTACGACGAGGCGCGCCCGCCTGCCCGCTCGCCGAAGGGAGCACGGAGAACTCCAGCGCACGCAGCCGAACCGGATCCGCGACCACCTCGTACGCGGCGATCCGCTCGTCCGCGACCCTGATCAGCAGGGCGAGGACCAGTCGTCCGTACGGGGCCACGACCAGGCCCACCGAGCCGTCGACGAGCGCGGGCTCCGCGAAGCGGGCGTTGCGCCGCAGCAGCACGGACTCCTCCGCCACGGCCCGTGCGCCGCGGAGCACCGCGGTGAGGTCGGCGGTGCGCACCACGTCGGGGGCCAGGACGGTGAGCAGTTCTTCCAGGTCGCCGCTGCGCGCCGCCCCGAGGAAGGCCTCGACGACACGCCGGTCCCCCGCGAGTGAGGGAGCGGCAAGGACGTCGGGCGGGGCCTGCACCTTGTGGCGCGCGCGGCTCGCGAGCTTCTTGGCCGCGACCGGGGTGCGCTCCACGATCGGGGCGATCTGCGTGAACGGCACGGCGAACAGGTCGTGCAGCACGAAGGCGACCCGTTCGGCGGGCCCCAGTGTGTCGAGGACCACGAGCAGCGCGCGGCCCACCGAGTCGGCGAGGAGCACTTCCTCTTCCGGGTCCCCGCCGTCGCCGGTCTCCGGGACCCGGTCGGGCAGATGCTCGCCCGCCGGTTGCTCGTGGCGTGCGGCGGCCGACCTGAGCATGTCCAGGCAGAGGCGCGAGACGACCGTACGGAGCCAGCCGGTGAGGTTCTCGATCTCGGCGGCGTCGGCGTCGGCCTCGGTACGGCTGAGACGCAGCCAGGCCTCCTGCACGACGTCGTCCGCGTCGCTGAGCGAGCCGAGCATGCGGTAGGCGAGCCCGCGCAGATGGCCGCGGTGCGCCTCGAAGCGGTCCGCGAGGATCTCCTGCCGGTCCATCGGTCACCTTTCCCCGTCGTACGCCGTCACCTTCGTGTCCCCGGCGCCAGAGCCGCCGTGACAGTAACGCCACGAAGGAGAACCGCCATGACCGCCACCCTGCCCACCACCCTCGACCAGACGCTCCTGCACGGCATGGACCTGGGCGAGCTCCGGCTGCCCAACCGCGTGGTGATGGCGCCGCTCACCCGGGCCCGCGCCGACAACCCCGGTCTCGTCCCCACCGCACTGCACGCCGCCTACTACGGGCAGCGGGCCGGCGCCGGGCTCATCATCACCGAGGGGACCTGGGTCAGCGAACGGGCCGTCGGGTTCGTCAACGTCCCCGGCGTCCACACCGCGGCCCAGATCGCGGGATGGCGCCGGGTCACCGACGTCGTCCACGCCCTCGGCGGCCGCATCGTGCAGCAGCTCTGGCACACCGGGGCCGCCTCGCACCCCGACCACCTCGGCGGCGAACTCCCCGCGGGGCCTTCGGCGATCGACCCCCGCGCCAAGACCTTCACCCCCGGCGGGTTCAAGGAGACGCTCACACCGCGCGCGATGACCGCGGGCGACATCGAGGCGACCGTGGACGAGTTCCGCGCGGCGGCGGCCAACGCGCGGCGTGCCGGGTTCGACGGGGTCGAGATCGGTGCCCTCGGCGCGTTCCTCTTCGCCCAGTTCCTCAACCCGCGGCTCAATCACCGCGCCGACGCCTACGGCGGTGACCGCGCGGGACGGCGGCGGCTGCTGCTCGACGTCGTCGACGCGGTCGTCGCCGAGTGGGAGGGGCGGCGGGTGGGCGTGCGCCTCTCGCCGTACATGGCGGCGACCGAGCGCTTCGTCGTGGACGAGGAGCTGCTCGGCGACTTCGACGAGCTGGTGACGGCGCTGAACGACCGACCGCTGGCCTATCTCCACCTGCGCGGTCCTGACCTCTCGGCACCCGGGGCGACCCCCGACCCCGAGGCGTTCGCGCGCTACCGCAAGCGGTTCGACGGGCCGCTGATCGCGAACAACGGCTTCGACGAGAACTCCGCGAACAGCCTCATCGGCGCGGGAGGCGCGGACGCCGTGTCCTTCGCCACCCACTTCGTCGCCAACCCCGATCTGGTGAGCCGGTTCGCCCTGGGCCGCGAACTGGCCGCCGGTGATCCCGCCACGTACTACCAGGGGGGCGCGGAAGGGTACGTCGACTATCCGGCCGCGGGCTGAGCGCGCGAGGAGTCACGCACCAGGAGGGCCGCCGGTACGACGACGGGGCCCGGCGGCAGCCCGACGGCGCCCTCGATCAGGTCGACGAGAAGGCCGACCGCGGCGCGCGCCGCCCGCTCCGGGTCGAGGGTCACCGTGGTCACGGGCGGGAGCGTCGCCGCGTACCCGGGGTCCTCGCTCGCGCACACCACACGCAGCTCGTCAGGGACCCGCAGGCCGAGGCGCGCCGCGGCGGCAAGGAGCTGACGGCCCCCCGGGTCGTACGCCGCGTACACGGCGTCGGCACGGTCCGGGCCGCGCAACAGCGCGTCGAACGCGCGCCCCTGGCCGTCCGTCACGTCGAAGGGCACGACCAGCGGATCGGCGCCGTGCTCCGCGCACCATCCGGCGTACGCCGCCGTCACCGCGCGCGCGTAGTGCTCGTCGCCGTGGCCGGACTGCAGGGCGACGCGGCGGGCGCCGGCCGCGGCGAGGTGGTCGAGTACCTCGCGGGTGGTGGCCTCGTGGTCGTTGTCGACCCAGTGGTCGCCGGGGCGCGGGTCGCCGGGGGCGCCGTCGAAGACGAGCGGGATGCCGCGGGCGCGCAGCGCGTGCACCATCGGGTCGCCGCGCGGGCTGTCCATGATCAGCATGCCGTCGACGGCGAGGCTGTGCCACGTGTCGTCGGCGGCACGGTCGGCGGGCAGCGTGGTGAGGGCGTAGCCGCGTGCGTGGGCCGCGGAGGTGGCCGCGGTGACGGCACGCGAGAAGTAGGCGACTTCCGTGTAGTTCCAGGCGGTGGCGAACGTGGTCACGGCGATGCCGAGCGTCCGCGTGCGCGGGGCAGTGCGGCGGGTCCCGTAGCCGAGGGCGGTGGCCACCTCGCGTACGCGGCGGCGCGTGGGTTCGCCCACGCGGCCCGTGCCGTTGAGGGCGTGCGAGACCGTCGCGCTCGATACCTCCGCTGCGCGGGCTATGTCGGCGAGGGTGGGCCTTTGCACGGCGGTCATCCTACGGATCCCCGTGCCCAAGGGCCTCTCCTCCACGGAAACCGTCGTCGGCGGCGGGTTCTGGTTAAGGGGTTACTCGCGGAGTGTTCTCCATGCCGCCGCGCCGGATTCTCTCCCGCCGCCCGCCCACCCGTGCCGGATGAGGGCGGCGCTCACCTCGCATCCGCGTACGGGGCGTTCGGCGCCCTGCCCCTGACCCCCTGGAGTCCCCATGCCCCCGTTCTCCCCTGGCTCCCCTGCCTCCCTCTCCCGCCGCACCCTCCTCGCCGCCGCCGGAGCCGCCGGGCTCACCGTGGCCTCGTGGGCGTCCGCGTCCGCCTCGCCCCGCCGCTCCGCCGCTCTGGTCGTGCACAACTCCCGTGTGTTCAGCGGCGCCCGGGGGCACGCCCCCGCGCAGGCCGTCGCCGTCGGGCGGGACGGGAAGATCCTCGCCGTCGGGCGCGACGCCGCCCTCAAGCGGTTCATCGGACGGGACACCGAAGTCGTCGACGGGCGTGGCGGCACCCTCATGAGCGGCATCCACGACGGGCACGCCCACCCCATGGACGCCGCGAGCCGCTCGCTGCGGCCGTCCCTGGCCGGAGCCGAGCAGACCGTCGAGGACCTGCAGAAGACCCTGACCGCGTTCCTGAAGGACTCCGCCGACCAGGAACCCGACGGATGGCTGGTGGTGGAGGACTGGAACCCCGTGGGGCTCCTTCCGCACGGCACCGCTCCGCACCACTCGATGCTCGACGCACTGCCGACCCGGCGTCCCGTCGCGCTGCGCGGCGGCGACGGACACAACATGTGGGTCAACCGGCGTGCCCTGGAGATCGCCGGCATCACCGCGTCCACCCCGGACCCGGTCGGCGGCAAGATCGTCAAGGGCCAGGACGGCAAGCCGACCGGCGTGCTCAAGGACGACGCCCAGCCGCTCGTCGCCCGGCACATCCCCGACCCGGACCAGGAGCAGCTCGCCGCGGCGGCTGCGAAGGTGTTCGCCGAGGCCGCCGCATCAGGGATCACCACCTTCATGGAAGCGGTCGTGGGCAAGGGCGAGTTGGCCCTCTACAAGGCGCTCGCCGAGAGCGGGCGGCTGCCGCAGCGCATCGTTCCCGCCCTGCGCATCGACACCGACAAGACGAAGGACCCGGCGGCGGCGCTGGCGTACGCGCGGGGCCTGCGCGAGGAGTTCAAGGACGTACGCGCGCTGCGCTTCGGCACCGTGAAGGTCTTCCTCGACGGGGTCATCGAGTACCCGGCGCAGACCGCGGCGCTCCTGAAGCCCTATCTCGACAAGGACGGCAGGCCCACCGGCCACCGCGGAGACCTGTACGTGTCGGCGGCGGACTACGGCCGGCTCACCGCCGCCTTCAACGAGGACGGCTGGCAGATGCACGCGCACGCCATCGGCGACCGCGCCGTCCGTACCTCCCTCGACGGGTACGCGTACGCCCTGCGCACGACCGGGGCGCGCGGCCTGCGCAACACCACCGCCCACCTCCAACTCGTCGACCCCGCCGACCTGCCCCGCTTCGCCCGCCTGGGCGTCATCCCCTGCATGCAGCTCCAGTGGGCCACGCGCAACACCTGGACCATGGACGCCCTGCTGCCCTACATCGGAGCCGGGCGGCACCGTTGGCTGTACCCCGCGCGCAGCCTGGAGCGGCACGGGGCGCGGCTCTCCGGTGGCTCGGACTGGCCGGTCGATCCGCTCCAGGTGTGGAACCAGGTGCGTACCGCCGTCGACCGGTTCGGGGCCGAGGGCGAGGGCGTCCTGTACCGCGAGGAGGAGGGCCTCAGCCGCTCGTCCGCCCTGCTCATGCACACCCTCGGCACGGCGCGACAGCTCCGTATGGACCACCTGACGGGGTCGGTGGAAACGGGAAAGTCGGCCGATCTGGTGCTGCTCGACCGTGATGTGACGCGGTGTCCGGTGGCCGATATCAGCTCCTCCGAGGTGCGTCTGACGTTGACCGGAGGCACAGTGGTGCATGACGCCGACTCGTCGGCCGGGCGCGCTGCCGCCGCCCGGGTGACGCGCGCGGCGGCCGGGCCGCGACTGACGGCGCAGGCCGCGGTGCACGGTGGGCGGCACGCGTCGTGCGGATGCGGCTGACCCGGCACGGGCGTGTGGCGTACGGAAACGACGTACGGGAACTTCCGTGCGGAATCGGTGGTTTCCCGTACCGAATCGGTCGTTTCCCGAATGGCCCACCCCAGCGCGTGCGTCATCTCATATCTGAGATAACCTGCGGAACATGGCAGACGATTACCTCGTACGTATCGGCAAGCTCATCCGCGACGCCCGGCAGCACAGGGGTTGGACGCAGTCGCAGCTTGCCGAGGCGCTCAGCACAAGTCAGAGCGCCGTGAACCGCATCGAGCGCGGCAATCAGAACATCAGCCTTGAGATGATCGCCCGTATCGGCGAAGCGCTGGACAGCGAGATCGTCTCTCTCGGGTACGCCGGGCCGATGCATCTGCGCGTGGTCGGCAACCGCCGGCTCTCCGGGTCGATCGACGTCAAGACGAGCAAGAACGCCTGCGTGGCGCTGCTCTGCGCCTCCCTGCTCAACAAGGGACGCACGGTGCTGCGCCGCGTGGCGCGCATCGAGGAGGTCTACCGCCTCCTTGAGGTCCTCGGTTCGATCGGCGTCCGCACCCGTTGGATCAACGACGGGGTCGACCTGGAGATCGTGCCGCCGGCCAAGCTCGACATGGAGGCCATCGACGCGGAAGCCGCGATCCGGACCCGCTCGATCATCATGTTCCTGGGTCCGCTGCTGCACCGCATGGACCGCTTCAAGCTGCCGTACGCGGGCGGTTGCGACCTCGGCACCCGCACGATCGAGCCGCACATGATCGCGCTGCGCCGCTTCGGCCTCGACATCGCCGCGACCGAGGGGCTCTACCACGCGGAGGTCGCGCGTGACGTCGTCCCGGACCGCCCGATCGTGCTGACCGAGCGCGGCGACACGGTGACCGAGAACGCCCTGCTCGCCGCGGCGCGCAGCGACTGCACGACCGTCATCCGCAACGCCTCGTCGAACTACATGGTCCAGGACCTGTGCTTCTTCCTGGAGGCGCTCGGCGTCAAGGTCGAGGGCATCGGCACGACGACCCTCACGGTGCACGGCGTACCGAACATCGACGTCGACGTGGACTACTCGCCGTCCGAGGACCCGGTCGAGGCGATGAGCCTGCTCGCCGCGGCGGTCGTCACGGAGTCCGAACTGACCGTGAACCGCGTGCCGATCGAGTTCCTGGAGATCGAGCTCGCGGTCCTGGAGGAGATGGGGCTCGACCACGACCGCACGGCGGAGTACTTCGCCGACAACGGCCGTACGCGCCTGATCGACCTCACCGTCCGGCCCTCCAAGCTGGAGGCGCCGATCGACAAGATCCACCCGATGCCGTTCCCCGGCCTGAACATCGACAACGTCCCCTTCTTCGCGGCCATCGCGGCGGCGGCGCAGGGCAAGACGCTGATCCACGACTGGGTCTACGACAACCGGGCGATCTACCTGACCGACCTCAACCGCCTCGGCGGGCGGCTCCAGCTCCTCGACCCGCACCGGGTGCTCGTGGAGGGGCCGACCCGCTGGCGCGCCGCCGAGATGATGTGCCCGCCCGCGCTGCGGCCCGCCGTGGTCGTGCTGCTCGCGATGATGGCCGCCGAGGGCACATCCGTCCTGCGCAACGTGTACGTGATCAACCGTGGCTATGAGGAGCTGGCCGAGCGGCTCAACTCCGTGGGCGCGCAGATCGAGACGTTCCGCGACATCTAGCAACGGCCGCGGAACCGAGGCCTCCCGCTACGACCGGGCAACGATCGGCGGTCGTCACTGGAGGCGGGCGAGGGCGCGGTGTTGAGGTGGGGCGCATGGCAGATCGCACCCCCGCCCCCGGCACACGCGCCCTCGTCGTGTTCTGCGCCTCGCTGGCTCTGCTCGCGGCGGGGTGCGGCGGCGAGGACAGCCCTTCCCCGTCGAGCAAGGGCAACCCCGTGGCGACCCCGAGCACTGCTGTCGCGCCGCCCGCGGGCAAGGGATCCGAGGATCCGGACGACATCAACGGGGACGGACACCGCGACCTGCGCCTGCCCGTGACCCCCAGCATGGAGAACGGAGAAGGGCGGACCGCCGTCGTCTTCGGCTCCGCCAAGGGGCTCGACCCGTCGACACACGCCGTGTACGCCTACAGCCCCGGCATCGCCACCACCGCCGACCTGGACGGCGACGGCTACCCCGACTTCGTCTCCGTCGACAGGTCCGCGTCACGACGAGGGGTGCTGGCCGTGGGCTGGGGCAGCCCGAGCGGGCCCGGGACGGACGCGGCGCCGACCCGGATCCAGGCGCCGGACGGCGGGTCGAGCGAGGGCCTGTCCAGGCCGGTGCGGGGCGACTTCGACGGGGACGGACACCACGACATCGCGGCGCTCCGGCAGGACGGTTCCGTGACGCTTGTGTACGGCCCCTTCACCCGCTCCGGCGCCCCGGCCCGCACCGACACACGGTCCGGCGGCGGAAGCCGGCTCGTCGCGGACGACATCGATCCGTCGGGCGAGACGCGCGCGACCGGTCTCCTCGTCCATGAGGACAGCGACGGCGAACAGACGGGCGGGGTCCTCTACCCGGCGCGCGACGAAAGCGGCCTCTCCGACACCTCCGTCCCTCTGCGCAAGGGCAACGCGGTGGCGTTCGGCGACTACGACGGGGACGGCATCCGCGATCTGGCCATCGGCGACGACGGAAGCCGCAACAACGAACCGGACATGGACGAGGCGCCGGAAGTGGCCGCCTCCCTCGCGGTCTATCCCGGCAAGGGCGGTGCGCCGCTCGCCCACAAGATCCCGCCCAGCACCAACTCCTCCTACGGGCCGGGCGACTACACGGCCGCCGACCCCGACGGTGACGGCAAGGACGGCATTCTCGTGGCGACGGACGAGGGCGCGCTGCTGATCGAGGGCGAGAAGCGGACGGAGGTCCTCCGGGAAGGGCCCGCCCGCACCAACGGCAGGAAGGGCCCGGCCCGCTGGCGGCACGCCCGCCCGTATGCCGCCGCCGACTTCGACGCCGACGGCAAGGAGGAGCTGATCCTGAACTGGGCCTCCGGCGTCGGCTTCGGCCTCTACGGCGAGAATCCGACGCATTGGTGGATCACGGACGGCACGACGGCACGGGACATGGCCGCGTTCGCCACGACGTCCTTCACGGGTCGCGGGTAGCTCGCCCGCGCCCCTGCGGCGTCCCCGATTCCCTCACGTGGTCGGCCCGACGCCGTGCGGTTCAGTCGATGACCGCCACTCCGTCCAGCTCCACCAGGCACTGCTCGTCCCACAGCCGGACCGCGCCGATCACGGCCATGGCGGGGTAGTCGCGTCCCGCCAACCGCCGCCAGATGCGGCCCAGTTGGGAGGCCTGCTCGCGGTAGTCGGCGACGTCCGTGGCGTAGACGGTGACGCGGGCGAGGTCGGCGGGGGTGCCTCCCGCGTGACGCAGGGCCGTGAGGAGGTTGGTCAGCGCCCGCTCGAACTGCTCGGGCAGGGTCGTGCCGGTGACCTTGCCGTCGGTGTCGAGCGCGGTCTGGCCCGCGAGGAACACGAGACGGCCACCGGTGACGGTGACGGCGTGCGAGAAGCCGGTGGGCGGGGAGAGTTCAGCGGGGTTGACGCGTTCGAGGCTCATGCGGTGGGCTCCTCAGAGGTGGCGGCCCGCGGGCCGGACTGCGCCGCGTACAACTCCTTGGCGATGATGGTCCGTTGGACCTCGCTCGCCCCTTCGTAGATGCGCGGAGCCCGCACCTCTCGGTAGAGGTGTTCAAGGAGGTGCCCCCGCTGCAGGGCGCGTGCGCCGTGCAGCTGGACCGCGGCGTCCACGACGTACTGCGCCGTCTCCGTGGCAAGCAGCTTGGCCATCGCGGCGCGGCGCGCGATGTCCGGTTCGCCGCGGTCGTACGCGGCGGCTGCCGCGTGCACCATGAGGCGGGCCGCCTCGGTACGGGTGGCCATCTCGGCGACCTGGTGGGCCACCGCCTGGAGATCCTTCAACTTGCCGCCGAACGCCTCCCGTTCAGCGGTGTGCGCGAGCGTCGCGTCCAGGGCGGCGGCCGCCATGCCGACCGCGAAGGCGCCGACGCTGGGGCGGAAGCGGTTGAGGGTGGTCATGGCGACGCGGAAGCCGCGGTCGGGTTCGCCGAGCACGTCCTCGCCGGTGACGGTCACACCGTCGAAGGCGAGTGCGCCGATCGGGTGCGGGGAGAGCATGTCCAGGGGCGTGCCGGTGAGTCCCGCGCGGTCGGCGGGCACGAGGAAGGCGGTGACACCACGGGCACCGGCGCCGGGGGTCGTGCGCGCGAAGACGGTGTAGAAGTCGGCTTCGGGGGCGTTCGAGATCCAGCACTTCTCGCCGGTGAGCCGCCACGCGGACGGGCCGTCCGATGCGGCGCTCAGCGAGAGCGCCGCGGCGTCCGAGCCCGCCCCTGGTTCGGAGAGCGCGAAGGCGGCGACGGCGCGCCCCGCGCGGGCGGGCGCGAGCCACTGTTCGCGCTGCCGCGCGGAGCCGAACGCGGCCACGGGATGCGCACCGAGCCCTTGCAGGGCGAGGGCGGTCTCGGCCTCCGTGCAGGCGTGGGCGAGGGACTCGCGCAGGAGGCAGAGCCCCAGGGCGCCGGAAGCGACGTGCGGGGTGCGGGAGGCGGAACCGGCGCCGGGCCCCTCCCCGGCGAAGAGAGGTTCGAGCAGACCGAGTTCCCCAAGGGCCTCCACGAGGGGGCGGTTCACGCGCCCCGGCTCGCCCTTCTCCGCCAGCGGGCGCAGCCGCTCGTCCGCGAGTGTGCGCAGCTCCGCACACCAGGCCGTTTGTTCCGGATTGAGCGAGAATGCCGTCATGCCGGGCCCCTCCTCTATCGCGCACCGTTGACTGCCGTCACCAACACGATACGCTCGTTGCGCGAGCTCACCACAAGCCCGAACGGCAAGGGGGCGACCCGCTGTGGACGCCAAGAGTGCACTCCGACTCCACCCATCGGCTCACGTGGACACCTTCGCCCGGGATCATCTCCCGCCGCCGGAGCAGTGGCCCGCGTTCGTCCACGACCGGCCCGAGCTGCACTACCCCGATCGCCTCAACTGCGGCGCCGAGCTCCTTGACCGCACGGTGGAGCGGTTCGGCGGCGACCGGCCCGCGTTCCGGTCGGGCTCCGGCGACGTGTGGACGTACGGCGAGCTGCGAAGCCACGTCGACCGGATCGCGCACGTCCTCACCGGCGAGCTCGACGTCCTGCCCGGCCAGCGCGTCCTGCTGCGCGGCCCCACCACCCCCTGGCTCGCTGCCTGCTGGCTCGCGGTGATGAAGGCGGGCGCGGTCGCGGTCACCGTCCTGGCCCAGCAGCGCCCGCACGAGCTGGCCACGATCTGCGAGATCGCCGAGGTCCGCCACGCCCTCTGCGACGCCCGCGCCGTGGACGACCTGATCAAGGCCGGGATTCCCGGGCTCGGCGTCACCACCTTCGGCGGGGAAGCGGACGACGACCTGACGGTGCGCGCCGCCCGGCAACCGGAGGTCTACGAACCCGTCGCCACCTCCGCCGACGATGTCGCCCTCATCGCCTTCACGTCCGGCACGACGGGCCGCCCCAAGGGCTGCATGCACTTCCACCGTGACGTGCTCGCCATCGCCGACACCTTCGCGCGCCACGTCCTCAAGCCGGGCCCTGACGACGTGTTCGCGGGCAGCCCGCCGCTGGGGTTCACCTTCGGTCTCGGTGGCCTCGTGATCTTCCCGCTGCGGGCCGGCGCCTCCTCGCTCCTGCTCGAACAGTCGGGGCCCAGGCAACTGCTGCCCGCGATCGCCGAGCACGGCGTGACGGTGCTCTTCACGGCGCCGACCGCCTACCGCGCGATGCTCGACGAGCTGGGCAAGCCGGACGCCCCGGACATCTCCACCCTGCGGCGGTGCGTCTCCGCGGGCGAGAACCTGCCCGCCGCCACCTGGCAGGCCTGGCACGAGCGCACCGGGCACCGCGTCATCAACGGCATCGGCGCCACGGAGCTCCTGCACATCTTCATCTCCGCCGCCGACGAGGCGATCCGCCCCGGCACCACCGGCCGCCCCGTCCCGGGCTGGCACGCGCGCGTGGTCGACGACTCGGGGGCTCCGGTGCCGGACGGCGAGCCCGGTCTGCTCGCCGTGCGCGGCCCTGTCGGTTGCCGGTACCTGGCCGACGAACGGCAGCTCCAGTACGTACGCCACGGCTGGAACGTCACCGGGGACACCTATGTCCGCGACGCCGACGGCTACTTCACCTATGTGGCCCGTGCGGACGACATGATCATCTCGGCCGGGTACAACATCGCGGGCCCGGAGGTCGAGGAGGCGCTCATGCGCCACCCCGACGTCCTGGAGACCGCCGTCGTGGGGCTCCCCGACGAGCTGCGCGGGCAGAAGGTCGTCGCCTACGTCGTCCCGCGCGCGGGCACCGAACGGGACCCCGACCGGCTGCGCGAGTTCGTGAAGGGCGAGCTCGTGCCGTACAAGTGCCCGCGCGAGATCGTCTACCTGGACGCGCTGCCACGCACCGCGACAGGCAAGCTGCAACGGTTCCGGCTGCGGGAGCCGGGGCCCGTAGAGTGATCACGTGTCCGAGCAGCACACTCCACGGTCCCTGATCGTCACCTTCTACGGCGCCTACGGGCGCGCGGCCCCCGGCCCGGTGCCCGTCGCCGAGCTGGTCAGGCTCCTCGCCCCGGTCGGCGTGGACGCCCCGTCCGTGCGCTCGTCCGTGTCCCGGCTCAAGCGGCGCGGGCTCCTTCTCCCGGCGCGGACGGCCGCGGGCGCGGCGGGGTACGCCCTGTCGCCGGACGCGCGGCAGCTCCTGGAGGACGGCGACCGGCGCATCTACGCCTCTCCCCCGGCCGCGCGGCAGGACGCCGGCTGGGTGCTCGCCGTCTTCTCCGTGCCGGAGTCCGAGCGCCAGAAGCGGCACGTCCTGCGCTCGCGCCTCGCCGGACTCGGCTTCGGAACGGCCGCTCCGGGGGTGTGGATCGCCCCGGCGCACCTCTACGAAGAGACCAGGCACACCTTGCAGCGCCTCCAACTCGCCACCTACGTCGACCTGTTCCGGGGCGAGCACCTGGGCTTCGCGGCGACGGCGGAGGCGGTGGCCCGCTGGTGGGACCTGGCCTCCATCGCCAAGGAGCACGAGGCGTTCCTCGACCGGCACGAGCCGGTGCTGCGGGCCTGGCAGGGGCGTACGGACACCCCGGCGGACGAGGCGTACCGCGACTATCTCCTGGCCCTGGACTCCTGGCGCCGGCTGCCGTACGCGGATCCGGGGCTTCCGGGGGAACTCCTGCCGGACGGGTGGCCCGGCGACCGGTCCGCCGAGGTGTTCACGGCGCTCGACGGACGGCTGCGGGGCGCCGGTGCGGAGTTCGTCAACTCCCCAGCGTGAGGCGGGGCTTGGGCGCGTCCGTACGTCCCGTCTGCGGGCGGCGGCTGCCCGCGCCGTACTGGAGGGGCCAGCTGACGCCCGGACCCGCGTAGCCCTGCTCGGCCGCCGCGTGCAGGGTCCAGTGCGGGTCGTACAGATGCGGGCGCGCGAGTGCGCACAGGTCCGTACGGCCCGCCAGGATCAGTGAGTTGACGTCGTCCCAGGAGGAGATGGCGCCGACGGTGAGGACGGGCACGCCGGTCTCGTTGCGGATGCGGTCGGCGAACGGGGTCTGGTAGGAGCGGCCGTACGCGGGGCGCTCGTCGGAGACGACCTGGCCCGTGGAGACGTCGATCGCGTCGGCGCCGTGCGCGGCGAAGGCGCGGGCGATCTCGACGGCGTCGTCCGCGGTCGTGCCGCCGTCGGCCCAGTCGGTGGCCGATACGCGGACCGTCATGGGCTTGCCGTCGGGCCACAACTCCCTGATCGCGTCGAAGACTTCGAGGGGGAAGCGCAGCCGGTTCGCCGCCGATCCGCCGTACTCGTCCGTCCTGTGATTGGTCAACGGCGAGAGGAATCCCGAGAGCAGATAGCCGTGCGCGCAGTGCAGTTCGAGAAGGTCGAATCCGCCGCGCTCGGCCCGCCCGGCCGCCGCGACGAACTGCTCACGGATCGCGTCGAGCCCGGCCCGGTCCAGTTCGTCCGGGCACTGGCTGTTCGCCTTGTACGGGAGGGGCGATGGCGCGACCAGCGGCCAGTTGCCGTCGTCGAGGGGTTCGTCGATGCCCTCCCACATCAGTTTCGTCGAACCCTTGCGGCCCGAGTGCCCCAGCTGGACGCCGATCGCGGTACCCGGCGCCTGTGCGTGCGCGAAGTCGGTGATGCGGCGCCAGGCGTCGGCCTGCTCGTCGGTGTAGAGCCCGGCGCAGCCCGGCGTGATGCGGCCGCGCTCGCTGACGCACACCATCTCGGTCATGACCAGGCCCGCGCCGCCGAGCGCCCGCGCGCCCAGGTGGACGAGGTGAAAGTCGCCGGGGACGCCGTCCACGGCGGAGTACATGTCCATCGGGGACACGACCACGCGGTTGCGCAGGGTGAGGCCGCGCAGCCGGAAGGGCGTGAACATCGGCGGCGTACCCTCCGGGCAGCCGAACTCGCGCTCGACGGACTCGGTGAAGTGGGCGTCGCGCAGCCGGAGGTTGTCGTGGGTGACGCGGCGGCTCCGGGTGAGCAGGTTGAACGCGAACTGCCGCGGCGGCTGTGCGAGGTAGTCCGGGAGCCGCTCGAACCACTCCAGGCTCGCGCGGGCCGCGCGCTGCGTGGACTCGACGACGGGACGGCGCTCCGTCTCGTACGCGGCGAGGGCCTCGGGGATGCCCGGCTGCTCCTGAAGGCAGGCGGCCAGCGCGAGGGCGTCCTCGACGGCGAGCTTGGTGCCGGAGCCGATGGAGAAGTGGGCGGTGTGGGCGGCGTCGCCGAGCAGCACCGTGTTCCCGTGCGACCAGCGCTTGTTGACGACCGTGCGGAAGTTGCTCCAGGCGGACTTGTTGCCGCGCAGCGCCCGGCCGTCGAGCGCGTCGGCGAAGATCTTGGCGCAGCGTTCGGTCGACTCGTGCTCGTCGAGGTCCGCGAACCCGGCCGCCTCCCACACCTCTTCGCGCATCTCGACGATGACCGTGGACTCGCCCGTACCCGCCGTGGAGAAGGGGTAGCCGTGCAGCTGCATCACGCCGTGCTCGGTCTCGGCGATCTCGAAGCGAAAGGCCTCGAAGGCGAAGTCGGCGGCGAGCCAGATGTAGCGGCAGCGGTGCGTCTCGATGCTCGGCCCGAAGGCTTCGGCCTGTGCCTCGCGCGTGAGGCTGTGCACGCCGTCCGCCGCGATCACCAGGTCGTACGCGGCAGAGAGCTCGGCGGCGGGCGGCGCCTCCGCACGGAAGCGCAGGTCGACGCCAAGGTCCCGGCACCGCTCGTGCAGGATGCCGAGGAGTCTGCGCCGCCCGAGCGCCGCGAAGCCGTGGCCGCCCGAGGTGTGGCGGCTCCCGCGGTGCACGATGTCGATGTCGTCCCAGCGTACGAACTCCGCCTGGAGCGCGGCGTAGACGACGGGGTCGGCGTGCTCGATGCCGCCCAGCGTCTCGTCCGAGAGGACGACCCCGAAGCCGAAGGTGTCGTCCGGGGCGTTGCGCTCCCACACGGTGATCTCGCGCTCCGGGTCGAGGCGCTTGAGGAGGGCCGCCGCGTAGAGCCCGCCGGGGCCGCCGCCGATGACGGCGATGCGGTGGGCCGTTCCCTGGCCGGTGGCTGCCATCGTCAGCGCCCCTGCCACTTGGGCGGGCGCTTCTCCGTGAACGCCGCGTGGAATTCCTTGTAGTCCTCGCCGGTCATCAGGAGGGCCTGGGTCGCCGCGTCCAGCTCCACGGCGGCGGCGAGCGGCATGTCGAGTTCCGAGGTCAGCAGCGCCTTGGTCTGCGCGTACGCCAGCGCGGGGCCGTCGGCGAGGCGGCGGGCCAGGGCCCGTGCGGCCTCGGGGGCCTTACCCTCGTCCGTCAACTCGCTGATCAGGCCGATCCGTTCGGCCTCCGGGGCGCGCACCGGGTCGCCCAGCATCAGGATGCGGGTGGCGTGGCCGAGTCCGACGACGCGGGGCAGGAGGTAGGCCGCCCCCATGTCGCCGCCCGACAGGCCGACCCGCGTGAAGAGGAAGGAGAACCGCGCCGAGGGGTCCGCCACCCGGAAGTCCGACGCGAGGGCGAGCACGGCACCCGCGCCCGCTGCCACCCCGTGCACGGCGGTGACCACCGGGAAGGGGCACTCGCGGATGGCGCGGACGACCTGTCCCGTCATGCGGTTGAAGTCGAGCAGCTGCGCGGTGTCCATGCCGAGGGTCGCGCCGATGATCTCGTCGACGTCACCGCCCGAGCAGAAGCCGCGCCCCTCCCCGCCGAGCACCAGGGCGCGCACGGACTTGTCGCGGGACAGCTCGGCGAGGAGATCGCGCAGGTCGGCGTAGGCCCCGAAGGTGAGCGCGTTCAGCTTGTCGGGGCGGGCGAGGGTGACCGTGGCGACCCCGTCGTCCACCTCGAAGCGCAGGTGCTGCCAGTCGGGGGTGCGGGGGGCGGAGCCGGTGAAGGGACTCATGGCGACGTGCGGCCTCCTCGGTAGGGGCGGCGGCGGTCCAGCTCTTGACGTTCTCGCTGCCTCTCGAAGTTATCACCCATCCGTGACTGCCGTCACGAGCGCGCTATATACGACGCGCGTCACACGTCCCGGCGGGAACTCACGTGGTGACATACACGTCTTTTCCCCTGAAGCCCTTCAGGGCCGGACGTCCCGGACATGCCCGACCGTCGACCCTGTCGACATAGCGCTTAAGATTCGTACGGTTGAAAGCAGGATCGCCTGCTGCCCTGAACGGACACCCCTTGCCCGAACCCTCCGCTCCCACCTCGTGGCGCATCGCGCTGCCGCACACCGCCGCGGCAGTACCGATCGCCCGCGCGCTGGTGCGTACCGCGCTCACGGAGATCGAGTCGCCCGCCGACAGCGACACCGCCGAGCTGCTCACGGCCGAGCTGGTGGCCAACGCGGTGGAGCACACCTCGGGGCACGACCCGATAGAGCTCGTCATCGAGCTCCTGCCGACCGGCTGCCAGGTCGAGGTCCACGACTCGAACCCGCAGCCGCCCGGTGATCTCAGCAATCCCGGCCCGATGAGCGAGCCGGACCCCTGGCAGGAGCACGGGCGCGGCCTGCTCCTGATCCGCACCCTCAGCTCTTCCTGCGGTCACCGCCCCACCGACTCCGGCAAGGCGGTCTGGTTCACACTCCCCGCGGCGTAGCCGGCTCGGCCTCTGCGGCCTTGCCGAGCCGGGAGTGACGGCGCCCGTACAGCGCGTACACCAGGGAGCCCACGACCAGGAACACGGCGAACTGCACCCATGTCGTCCAGCCCGTGCCCCAGATCAGGTAGAGGCAGAAGCCCACGCCGAGGACCGGGCTCACCGGGTAGAGCGGCACCCGGAAGGTGCGCTTCAGCTCCGGCGCCGAGCGGCGCAGCGCGAGCACCGCGACATTCACCACGACCATGATCGCCAGCGTGCCGATCGTCGTCAGGTTGACCACCACGTCGAGCGACGAGAACGCGGCCGGGACGGCGAAGACCGCGGCGACGATCCAGGTGTTGGCGACCGGCGTCGACGTCTTCGGCGACACCCGCTCGAAGACGCGCGGGATGAGCCCGTCGCGGGACATCGACATCAGGATGCGGGTCTGTCCGTACATCACGGCGAGGACGACGGACGCGATGGCCACGACGGCGCCGAAGGCGATGATGCCGCCGCCGACCGCCGAGTCGGTGACCTGGTTGACGACCAGCGAGAGCGCGGCGGGCTTGTCGGCGACCGCGTCCGCGCCCAGAGCGCCGATCGCCCCGAGGGCGACGGCGACGTACAGCAGCGTGGCGACTCCGATGCAGATCAGGATGGCGATCGGGATGTTCCTGCGGGGGTTCTTGACCTCTTCGCCCGCCGTGGTGATCGCGTCGAAGCCGATGAACGAGAAGAAGGCGAGCGAGGCGCCCGCGGTGATGCCGGAGGCTCCGGCGCCCGCGAACGGGGTGAGGTTGCCGGCCTTGAACGCGGTGAACGCGATCGCGAGGAACAGCAGCAGGATTCCGATCTTGAGCATGGCCATGGCGGCGGTCGCCCGCGCGCTCTCGCGGATGCCGCGGACGAGCAGCACGGCGGCAAGCAGGATCACGACCACGGCGGGCAGGTTCACGACGCCTCCCTCGCCGGGACCGGCGGAGAGCGCGTCGGGCAGGTGCCAGCCGGTGAGGCTTTCGAGCAGCTCGTTCAGGTACTGGCTCCACCCCACCGCCACGGCGGACACGGAGACGCCGTACTCCAGGAGCAGGCACCATCCGACGAGGAACGCGGTGCGCTCGCCGAGCGAGGCGTACGCGAAGGAGTACGAGCTGCCGGAGACCGGAATCGCGCCGCCCAGCTCGGCGAACGAGAAGGCGGTGAAGATGCAGGTGACGGCGGCCAGGAAGTACGAGACGGCGACCGCGGGGCCCGCCTCGGCGACGCTGTCGGAGAGGCCGACGAAGATGCCGGTGCCGACGATCGCGCCGACGCCGAAGCACACGAGCTGGAACAGGCCCATCGTGCGCTTGAGGCCGTGGCCTTCCAGGTCGGCGCCCGATTCGGCGACGAGGAGTTCGGGGGACTTGATGCGGAGTCCTGCCGGACCGGTCGAGCGCATGCGGTGGTTCTCATTTCGGTGGTGCGGGGAGCGGCTGGGGTGTGCCGCAAAAAAGCGGGGCCGGGGGAAGGTGTTCCCCGGCCCCACCCGTGTGAGCGTGAGGTAACGCGTTCAGGCGAGCGTGGCGACGAGGACCGCCTTGATGGTGTGCAGGCGGTTCTCGGCCTCGTCGAAGACGACGGAGTGCGCCGACTCGAAGACCTCGTCGGTGACCTCGAGAGAGCTTAGACCGTGCCGGTCGTGGATCTCGCGGCCGACCTTCGTGCCCAGGTCGTGGAAGGCCGGGAGGCAGTGCATGAACTTCACGTCGGCGTTGCCCGTGGCGCGCAGGACGTCCATGGTCACGGCGTACGGCGCGAGCGCCGCTATGCGCTCGTCCCAGACCTCCTTGGGCTCGCCCATGGAGACCCAGACGTCGGTCACGACGAAGTCGGCGCCGGCGACGCCCTCGGTGACGTCCTCGCTGAGCGTGATCCGCGCGCCGCTGCCCTCGGCGAGCTTGCGGGCCCGGGCCACGACGTCGGCCGCGGGCCAGTAGGCCTTGGGGGCGACGATGCGTACGTCCATGCCGAGGAGCGCCGCGGTGATCAGGTACGAGTTGCCCATGTTGAGACGGGCGTCACCGAGGTAGGCGAAGGCGATCCCGGTGAGGGGCTTCGTGCTGTGCTCGGTCATCGTGAGCATGTCGGCGAGCATCTGGGTGGGGTGCCAGTCGTCGGTCAGGCCGTTGTAGACGGGCACACCCGCGTGGGCGCCGAGCTCCTCGACCGTGGACTGGGCGTCGCCGCGGAACTCGATGGCGTCGAACAGCCGGCCGAGCACCCGGGCGGTGTCCTTCACGGATTCCTTGCTGCCGATGTGGGATCCGCTCGGATCGAGGTACGTCGTCGACGCGCCCTGGTCGGCGGCGGCGACCTCGAAGGAGCAGCGCGTCCGCGTGGAGGACTTCTCGAAGATCAGCGCAATGTTCTTGCCGCGCAGGTTCTGCGTCTCGGTCCCCGCCTTCTTGGCCGCCTTCAGCTCGGCGGCAAGATCGATCAGGCCGCGGAACTCCTCGGCGGTGAAGTCCAGCTCCTTCAGGAAGTGGCGGCCGGTGAGGTCGATGGCCATGATGGCGCTCCAGGGGTACGCGTAAGGGGACACTGGAAGTCTATACGACACTCCACATTTCTATACAGGCCCATTTTCCGCGGCCCGGCCGTCCCGCTCCGGCACGGTCCCGCTCCGGCTCAGTCGACGGCATCCCGCTGCACCGGACAGCTCATGCACCGCGGACCGCCCCGGCCACGCCCCAGCTCGCTGCCCAGGATCTCGATCACCTCGATGCCCTCCTTGCGCAGATGCGTGTTCGTCGTCGAGTTCCTCTCGTATGCCACGACGACGCCCGGCTCGACCGCCAGCACGTTGCAGCCGTCGTCCCACTGCTCCCGCTCGGCCGCGTGCACGTCCTGGGTGGCCGTGAGCACCCGGATCCCCGGCAGCCCGAGCGCCGCCGCGATCGCCCGGTGCATGTGCTCGGGCGGATGGTCGGTGACCTTCAGCTCCCGTCCGTCGACGCCCGGCTCGATGGTGTACGAGCGCAGCATGCCCAGGCCCGCGTACTGCGTGAACGTGTCGCTGTCGACCATCGTCATCACCGTGTCGAGATGCATGAACGCGCGTCTCTTCGGCATGTCCAGCGCCACGATCGTCTGCGCCGAGCCCGCCGCGAAGAGCTTGTGCGCGAGCATCTCGACCGCCTGCGGCGTGGTGCGCTCGCTCATGCCGATGAGGACCGCGCCCCGGCCGATCACCAGGACGTCACCGCCCTCGATGGTCGAGGGGTAGTCCGACTGCCCCTGTGACCACATGTGGAATTCCTCGGCCCGGAAGAGCGGGTGGTGCTGGTAGATCGCCTCGAAGTGCACGGTCTCGCGCTGCCGAGCGGGCCAGCGCATCGCGTTGATGGAGACGCCGTCGTATATCCACGCCGAGGTGTCGCGCGTGAAGAGGTGGTTGGGCAGCGGACCGAGCAGGAAGTCGTCCAGGTCCATGCAGTGGAAGCGCACGGACGTCGGCTCGGGATGGCGCTCGAGGAACTCCCGCTTCGTCATCCCGCCGACCAGCGCTTCGGCGAGCTCCGCCGACGGCAACGTCTCGAACGCGGCCCGCAGATGGTCCGTCGCCAGCGGACCGTACTCCTTCTCGTCGAAGACCCGGTCGAGCACGAGCAGGCGCGCCCCGGGCACGTCCATCGCCTCGGTCAGCAGGTCACCGAAGAGGTGGACGGCCACCCCGCGGTCGCGCAGCACGTCGGCGAATCCGTCGTGTTCCTGGCGGGCCCTGCGGACCCACAGGACGTCGTCGAAGAGCAACGCGTCCTTGTTGGTCGGCGTGAGCCGCTTGAGCTCCAGATCAGGGCGGTGCAGGATCACGCGGCGCAGCCGCCCGGCCTCGGAGTCGACATGGAATCCCATGGGGTCCATCTTTCCCCTGCCGGACGGCCGACGCCCGACGTTGACCAAACCCCGGGTCCCGTTGGCCGAAGCCCGAGTTCACGGGCCGAAGCCTTGTTCACGGGCCGAAGCCGGAATTCGTGGCCCGAGGCCGGGTCTCGTCGGTTAGAGCCTCGGGTCCACCGGCTCCGACTCCAGGGCCAGGACGGCGAACACCGCCTCGTGCACGCGCCACAGCGGTTCGCCTGCCGCGAGGCGGTCCAGGGCCTCCAGACCGAGGGCGTACTCACGGATCGCCAGCGAGCGCTTGTGACCCAGGAACCGGTTGCGCAGCTTGTCGAGGTGGTCGGGGCGGGTGTACTCCGGGCCGTAGATGATCCGGAGGTACTCGCGTCCGCGGCACTTGATGCCGGGCTGCACGATCCTGCCCTTCGCGTCCCTGACCAGCGCCTCGACCGGCTTGACGACCATGCCCTCGCCGCCGCGGCTGGTCATCTCCAGCCACCAGTCGATGCCTGCCTGGACCGACGCCTCGTCGCCCGTGTCGACATAGAGCCGCCGGGTGGTCTGCAGCAGGCCGGTGCCGTCGTGCTCCACCATGCGGTCGATCAGGCCGAGCTGTTCGTCGTGCGGGAGGGCGGCGAGGCTGCGGCCCTGGACGGCCAGGATCTGGAACGGCGCGAGACGCACGCCTTCCAGGCCCTCGGTCGGCCAGCAGTAACGGCGGTAGGCGTCCGTGAACGCGGCTGCGTCCACGGCGCGTTCCCGCTGCTTGGCCAGGAGCCCGCCGGTGTCCACACCGCGCGCCGTCGCCGCTTCCAGGGCGGCTATCGCGCCGGGGAAGACGGCTCCGGACGCGGCCCCCACGGCCGCGTACTGCGTGCGGAGCAGACCGGAGGCCTTCAGCGACCAGGGCATCAACTCGGCGTCGAGCAGCAGCCAGTCGGTGTCCAGCTCCTGCCAGAGGCCCGCCTCGGTGACGGCGGTGCGCAGGCGGCCGAGTATCTCTTCGGTGACCTTCGCGTCGTCCAGGAAGGGGCGGCCCGTGCGGGTGCAGAGCGAGCCGGTCGGGCCGTCCACGCCGAAGCGCTCGCGGGCCACGTCCGCGTCGCGGCACACCAGGGCCACGGCACGCGAACCCATGTGCTTCTCCTCGCACACGACCCGGCCGACCCCGTCACCGGCGTACGACGCGAAGGCCTCGGCCGGGTGCTCCAGGTAGCCCTCACGCTGCGATGTCGCGGTGGGCGCCATCGTCGGCGGGAGGTACGGAAGGAGCCGCGGGTCGACGGCGAACCGGCTCATGACCTCCAGGGCCGCCGCCGCGTTCTCCTCGCGCACCGCGACACGTCCCGCGTGACGGGTCTCCACCGCGCGGCGGCCGTGCACGTCGTTCAGGTCGAGCGGCCGCCCGTCGTGGCCGCCGGGGGCCTCGGTGCGCAGCGGCCTGGCCGGTTCGTACCAGACCCGCTCCGCCGGTACGTCGACCAGTTCGCGCTCCGGCCAGCGCAGCGCGGTGAGGCTGCCGCCGAAGACGGCGCCGGTGTCCAGGCAGATGGTGTTGTTCAGCCAGGTCGCGTTCGGCACGGGGGTGTGGCCGTAGACCACGGCGGCGCTGCCGCGGTAGTCCTCCGCCCACGGATAGCGCACGGGCAGGCCGAACTCGTCGGTCTCGCCGGTCGTGTCGCCGTACAGCGCGTGCGAGCGCACACGGCCCGATGTACGCCCGTGGTACTTCTCGGGCAGGCCCGCGTGGCAGACGACCAGCTTGCCCCCGTCCAGGACGTAGTGCGAGACGAGGCCGTCCACGAACGTGCGCACGCTCGCGCGGAACTCCTCGCTCTCCGCCTCCAACTGCTCGACGGTCTCGGCGAGTCCGTGGGTGTGCTGGACCTGGCGGCCCTTGAGATAACGGCTGAGCTTGTTCTCGTGGTTGCCGGGGACGCACAGGGCGGTGCCGTCGCCGACCATCGACATCACGCGGCGCAGCACACCCGGGGAGTCCGGGCCACGGTCGACGAGGTCGCCGACGAACACGGCCGTACGCCCTTCGGGGTGCGTGCCGTCGACGTAACCGAGCTTGCCGAGCAGTGTCTCCAGCTCGGCGGCGCAGCCGTGGATGTCGCCGATGATGTCGAAGGGGCCGGTGAGGTGGGAGAGGTCGTTGTAGCGCTTCTCGGTGACGATGGTGGCGTGGTCGACCTCCTCCACCCCTCTGAGGACGTGGACCTTCCTGAACCCTTCGCGCTCCAAGTGCTTGAGCGAGCGCCGCAGTTCGCGCTGGTGGCGCTGGATGACGCGGCGGGGCATGCCGGCCCGGTCGGCGCGCTGTGCGTTGCGCGCGGCGCAGACGTCCTCGGGCACGTCCAGGACGATGGCGATGGGCAGGACGTCGTACTGCCTGGCGAGATCGATCAGCTGCTTGCGGCTCTCGCTCTGCACGTTCGTCGCGTCGACGACGGTGCGGCGGCCTGCGGCGAGGCGCTTGCCCGCGATGTAGTGCAGCACGTCGAAGGCGTCGCCGCTCGCGCCCTGGTCGTTCTCGTCGTCGGCGACGAGGCCGCGGCAGAAGTCGCTCGAAAGCACCTCGGTGGGCTTGAAGTGCTTGCGGCCGAAGGTGGACTTGCCGGAGCCGGTGGCGCCGACGAGGACGACGAGGGAGAGGTCGGTGACGGACAGCACGCGCCCCGCGGGAACGGCTTCCGTGCTGGTGCTGGGGCTGGGGCTGGGGCTGTAACTGCTGCCGGTGCTGTTGCTGATTTCGTTCGTCATGCCGCCCGCACCTCCTTCGCGTTCTGGTCGGCCCTGCTGGTCTTGCCGGTGTTGTCGGTCTGGGTGAAGACGGCCATCTGGGTCGGCGGGCCCACCTCGGGGTCGTCGTCCCCGACGGGCACGAACTCCACGCCGTACCCGTGCCGTTCGGCCACCTGCCCGGCCCACCCCCGGAACTCCTCGCGCGTCCACTCGAACCGGTGGTCGCCGTGCCGGACGTGCCCGGCGGGGAGCGTCTCCCAGCGGACGTTGTACTCGACGTTCGGCGTCGTCACGAGAACGGTGCGCGGCCGCGCGGAGCCGAACACCGCGTACTCGAGGGCGGGCAGCCGCTCCTCGTCGAGGTGCTCGATGACCTCGCTGAGCACAGCGGCGTCATACCCCTTCAGCCGCTTGTCGGTGTACGCGAGCGAGCCCTGGAAAAGCTTGACGCGCCCGGCCTGTCGCTCGCCCATGCGGTCGAGCTTCAGCCGCCGCGAGGCGATGGTCAGCGCCCGCATCGACACATCGACACCGGCGATCTCGGTGAACCGGGTGTCCTTGAGCAGCGCCTGCACCAACTGGCCCTGGCCACAGCCGAGGTCGAGCACCCGTCCGGCCCCGGCCGTCTCCAGCGCCGCGAGTATCGCCGCACGTCGCAGCACGGCGAGCGGCACGGGCTTGTCCGCACCCTCCTCGGCATCCGGGTCGGCGCTCTCGTCGTCGACCGCGTTGTCGAGGTCGTCGACATCCGTGTCGTCCGCGTCGGCGAGCCGCACCAGTTCGAGCCGGTGCATGGCCTCCCTGGTCAGCGACCAGCGCCGGGCCAGATAACGGCTGGTGATGAGCTTCTGCTCGGGGTGGTCCGCGAGCCAGCCGTCACCGGCACGCAGCAGTTTGTCGACCTCGTCCGACGAGACCCAGTAGTGCTTGGCGTCGTCGAGCACCGGGAGAAGGACATAGAGGTGCCGAAGCGCCTCCCCGAGGGTCAACTTCCCGTCGGGCACGTCGAGTACGAGGTGGACGTACCGCGAGTCGCCCCACTCGGGGAACTGCTCGTCCAGCGGCACGCGCGTCACCGTGACCGTCCAGCCCAACGGCTCGAACAGCTTGCGCACCAGGTCCGCGCCGCCACGCGCCGGCAGCGCGGGCACCTCGACGTGCAGCGGCAGCGGCTGCCCTGCCCGCTCGGGCCGCGCGTTGCACACCCCGCGCATGGCGCTGGAGAACACCGCGCTCAGCGCTACGGCGAGCAGCGAGGAAGCGGCGTAGGGCCGGTCGTTCACATACTGCGCGAGCGCCGCGTCGGGTGCCCCACCCCGCCCCTTCCCCTTGCCCCGCCGCACCAGCGCCACGGGATCCACCTCGAGCAGCAGCGCGGCGGTGCAACGCTCCACGGACGCCTCGGGGTACAGGACGTGCGCGGTGCCGTACGACGTGGAGAACCGCTGCGCTTTGTCGGGATGCTTGTGCAGCAGGAATCCGAGGTCGGTCGCGGGGCTCTCAGGGGTACCGGAGGTACTGATCGTCAGGAACACGGGTATGCCTCGAAACGCAATCTGAACTGCGGAAACTTACGGGTTGCGGCTCCAGCGCGCCTCTAGACCGTACAGCGAACATCACTGACTCACTCAGGGGTTTTCGTCCCCCTCGCGACCCGTCAGCCCTCCACCCAGCCGTGACTCCTGCCGTGCTGCACCAGTTGCTCGCGGAGCTGCTTGATCTGCTCCCCGGTCATCCACGGAGCCGCCTCAAGGAGCAGCTCGGTCACCTCGAACGAGTACTCCGCGACGCTGAGTACATCGCAGGTCGGCTCCTCACCGTCGTCGAACCCGGCGGCCGACGCCTGGATGGACGGGGGCACCTGTGCCCTGCCACCCGCGAACGGCACTGCCGTCTGCGCCTGCGCCCCCGAGGGGAGCCGGACCGACGATGCCTTGGGCCCACGCTCACCCTCCTCGATCTCGAACTCGACCCGCGCCCCCGTGTGCACCAAGGGCTCCGGGATCAGCAGATCGTTGGCGTGCAGGAACACGTCTTCCCCACCGTGCTCCGGGGCGATGAACCCATACCCCCGCGCGCCGTCGAACCGGACAACTCTGCCAGCGACCATCTCGACCCCTACCCCGACACCATCCCCGGGCCCCTCGCCCGGACAGCCAGTGCCGAAGCCTAGCCTCCGGGCTGCTGTGCCACACGGCCGTACGGCCCCTCGGGCGCCTGGGGCGACCAGCCGCAACACGGCCTGCGGGCGACTCAAACTGCATCGGGCGTCCGGGCAAGATAGCTGCATGGACCTTCGAATCTTCACCGAACCGCAGCAGGGTGCGACCTACGAGACGCTCCTCCGCGTCGCCAAGGCCACCGACGACCTCGGCTACAGCGCCTTCTTCCGCTCCGACCACTACCTCGTGATGGGCTCCTCCGACGGTCTTCCCGGCCCCACCGACGCCTGGATCACCCTCGCCGGGCTGGCCCGTGAGACCCAGCGGATCCGGCTCGGCACCCTGATGACCGCCGGCACCTTCCGGCTGCCCGGCGTCCTCGCGATCCAGGTCGCGCAGGTCGACCAGATGTCGGGCGGCCGCATCGAGCTCGGCCTCGGCTCGGGGTGGTACGAGGCCGAGCACACCGCGTACGGAATCCCCTTCCCGAAGGAGAAGTTCGGGCGCCTGGAGGAACAACTCGCCATTGTCACCGGCCTGTGGGAGACCCCGGTCGGCGACCGCTTCACCTTTGACGGCACCTACTACCAGCTCTCCGATTCCCCCGCTCTTCCCAAGCCCGCGCAGCCCAAGGTGCCCGTCCTCATCGGCGGCCACGGCGCCAGGCGGACGCCCGCCCTGGCGGCCCGCTACGCAAGCGAGTTCAACATTCCCTTTGCCTCTCTCACCGATACCGAGCAGCAGTTCAAGCGCGTGCGCACCGCCGCGGAGGAGATCGGCCGCAAGGCCGACGACCTCACCTACTCCAACGCTCTGGTCGCCTGCGTCGGCAAGACGGACGCGGAGGTGAAGCGCCGTGCCGACGCGATCGGCCGCGAGGTGGAGGACTTGAAGGCGAACGGGCTCGCGGGCTCCCCGGCCGAGGTCGTGGAGAGGATCGCCGCTTACCAGGCCGTCGGCTCGCAGCGCATGTACCTCCAGATCCTCGATCTGGACGACCTCGACCACCTGGAGCTGATCTCCTCGCAGGTCATGTCGCAGCTGGCCTGACCGCCCGGCGGCCGCCCCGTGGCCGGCCCGCGCCGGTGGAGTCGGCCCCTGCCGCGCTCCCGTCAACTCCACCGGCCCCCGCGGTCGCGCGCCGCCCCGGCCGGGTGAAATTCCGTCAACCCCGCATCCGGTGTGGCCCCGCCCCAGTGACCCGTCGCCGCGGATGATCGTTGGCTCGGGCGGAGCCGGACCGCCCGGCACCCGCGCCGGCGGCAGCTGCCGGTGGTGCGTCGCTCGCATCAGCTGCCCTCCGCCAACTGGAGGGCGAGGGCCGAGGAGGCCGCCATGTCCCAGGAAGCCGTACCCGAGCAGGAGGCCGCGCGCGAACCGTCCGTGCCCGAGCAGCATGGCCCACCCCAGGGCCTGCTCCAGCAGATGGAGGAGCTGATGGCCGCGCTCAACGCGGACCTGACCCGGCTCGACGCGGATCTGCAGCAGTCCACGACGGCCGACGACACCACGCCCCCCGCGCCTCGTCCCCCCGCCGGCGACGAGCCCAACCGCTCCTGACGGGACCGGCACTCCCCCGGCGCTCGTACCGACCGGCCGCACCCGGCCCCCGGCGCGGCCCCGGATCATGGCGACCCCGCCGCCGAGTCGGGCTCGGGCAGGCTCTGCTCGCGCACCGCGAGCCTGCGCAGCATCTCGAGCACCCGGTCCCTCGACTCGTCGGCGGCGTCGATCGCTTCCATACACTGCCAGTACACCCCCTCGTCGTCCGCGCCCATGGCCACACCGACCAGCGCGATCCCCACATCGCCGAGCAGTTCGTCGAGCCCGCGCAGCACCTCGTGTGCCTGGCCGATGCCCGTGAGCCGCGCCGCCCGGATCTCCTCCGTCCCGAGGGCCGGGGTGATCAGAACCCCGCAGCCTCTGCCGCCGACCTCGCTCAGGCCGAGCGCCTCCCCCCGTAACTCCGGAGGGCCGGCGATCGCGAGCCGGCTGCCGATCGCCTGCGCGAGGGCCTGGGACTGGCACACCTCGGCAACGATGTCCGAGGGGTCCTGGCTCCGCGCCAGTGCGTGCCTGCTCGCCTCGATGAGCCGCATCGCCTCCATGCGCATCCCCACCCATCCCGCGCGCACACCCACCGCACGTTCGCCCGAACTCCCTTGCTCACTACCCAGAGTGAGTGCCAGCGGGACGAAAAGCCAGAGCAACCAGGAAATCTGTGGACAAGTTATCGACTGTGGACAACGCGTCCACTCCGGAGAGTGACAAATCTACGCGGCATAGATCTGCGACCGCGCAGGAATCACGTACAGGGATCACGTACAGAGATGGATCACGTACAGGGCTCACCGGACACCAGACACCCGTGAACCGTGCGTGCTCTCACCCCGCGGGAAACCGCCGCTCGTTCCGGTCGATCTTCGCGTCGAGCGCCGCCAGTGCGTCGATGCCGAGCACCTCGCAGAACTGCAGCAGGTAGGCCAGCACGTCAGCGACCTCGTCCGTCACCCGGTGCGCCGATTCCGGGTCCTCCATCACCCGTGCCGACTCGTCCGGGGTCAACCACTGGAAGATCTCGACCAGTTCGGACGCCTCCACGCTGAGCGCGGCGGCCAGGTTCTTCGGCGTGTGGTACTGCTCCCAGTCCCGCTTCGCCGCGAAGTCGGCCAGCCTGCGCTGCAGTCCCGCTACATCAAGTTCCGTCACGCCCCCAGGTCTACCATCGCGGCCTCGCCCACCAGCGCGCCCCATGACGCGTCGTTCACCGTCCCGACGAGGCGGATGTGGCCGCGCTCGCAGGTGCCCGCCGCGAGTTCGGCGAGTGCGCGCTTCTGCCGCTGGTCGAGAAAGTGGTCGAGTCCGTCGGCGAGCACGGTGAGGCTCTGGTAGGCCGACGGCACCTCGGCCACCGGGTCCACCTCAAGCACCCCGGGTCCGGTGAGCAGCACCAGGGCCAGCGCCAGATACCGCAACTCGCCGTCCCCGAGCCGCCCGACGGGCGACCTGATGCCGCCGCCGCGGTCGATGAGCGCACGGACCGACCCGTCGTCGGCCACCTCCGCGAAGACATCGGCGACCGGCCCGGCGCAACCAGCCCGTACCGCGCTTACCAGCCGCGCGTGGCGGTGGCCGCACTCCTGCCTCGTACGGAGAAGAACCTCGGCGAGGTTGTCGCAACCGCTCAACAGGCGCCCCGCACCGATGAGTCCAGGAGGCACGGGCAGCCGCATGAGGCCGGGCCGAGGAGCGCACGGGAACACCGAGCGCAGCGCGACCACCACCTGCTCGGCCGCGGCGAGCACCAGGCGCTGCCCCTCCGTCTTGCCCGCGACCCGCAGCGGGAGCAGCGCCGTGCCGAGCCGGTCGTCCGGCAGCGGACCGCGCGTCACCGGCGTCATGCCCGCCGTGTGCCAGGCGGCCTGCACCGCACGCCGCCCCGGGTCGCGCAGCGCCGTCTCCAGGAGGGTGAGCCCGCCTCGGGTCAGCCGCTCACCCACGACGCGCAGTTCGGGCTCGGCCTGTACGGCGAGGTCGAGCCGCACCGCCCCGACGGGACCGTCGACCGTGCAGCCGATGCGGAAACCGCGGCGGTGCTGTCCGTCGCCCCGTGCGCGGTCGGGCACGCAGGCCACGGGATCGGCGAAGACGTCGACGAGTTCGTCGCCCGCACCGAGTCTCGCCAGCGCCTCGTACGCGGCGAGTGCGGTGGTCTTGCCGCTTCCGCTCGGCCCCGCGACGAGGGTCAGCGGACCGAGCGGGAACACGGCGCCCCGGTGCGAGGCGAAGGCCGAAAGGCGCAGTTCGGTGACGCGGCTCCGGTCCGGACCCTTCGGTGGCTCGGCGCCCGCCTCCGGGAGGTGCACAGTCATGTCCGGACGGTAGGGGGACACGGCTCTGGTGAACCGTTCCGCCCAAGTGACCTTCCTACGAATGAGGGATTCCGCGGGGGCGCCGAACCTTTGTGTCCCTGCTCAGGCGATCGCACAGGCGACCGCGACGGCGGCGACCACTGCGACCGAGACGGCGGCGTCCGCTACGACTGTGCCGCCGCGACGAGCCCCTGCACCTCGGTGCCTGGCGGCGCCAGAAGGAAGACGTTCTTGTCGACCCGGTGCATCCCGCAGCCGAGGCCGAGGACCACGCCGCTGCTGAAGTCCAGTACGCGCTTGGCGACTTCCGTCTCCGCCCCGGTCAGGTCGAGGAGGACCGGGATCTGCGCCATCACCGTCTCGGCGACCTCACGGGCGTCCGCGAAGATGTTCACCCGCATCACCACAAAACGCCGCCGCGCCTCGGTCTCCGCGTCGGGCATCGCGCGGTGGCCGGGCCAGGACGGCCATTCGTTACGGCTGCGCAGCGGTACGACCTGGGCGAGCCCTTCCCACTGTTCATCGGTGACGTCGTGGCTGTTCAACGCTCCACCCCGTCCTGGCTCGCACTCGATATCTGCACTGGCTCATTCTTACGCGACCTCACCCGTTCAGCCCAACACCGACACGGGGCGAGCGAACCAGTGTGCCAGTGCCGGCGGGTCAGTGTCCCAGGAGTCCCACAAGCCCTTCGGTCAGACAAACGTGCCAACAGGCCCAGTCATGACCGCCGTTGTACGCGTTCAGGGTCACCCGGCAGTCGCGCGAGCGCAGGGTCTCGTACAGAGCGCGATGATGATCAAGAATTTCTTCCTCACGCAGTCCGACATCCAGGCGCACGGTGACGGGCCGTGAGGCGCTGACGTCGAGACCCGAGACGGGCGCGGACTGGGCAAGGATGTTGCCGAACCGTTCCGGCCGCAGGAGCCCCGCGTACAGGGAGGTCAGCCCGCCGAGGCCCTGACCGGCGACGAGCGTGCGCGCGGGGTCGGTGGTGAGGGACCGGCGGCCGGCCGCCCACGGCAGCAGTTCGTCGGCGAGGAAACGCACCTGGCTGTCGTGCGCGCCCAGCTCCCGGGTGCGCGTGGCCCTGTCGACGGCGTCCGGCGCGAGGACCGCGAGCGGCGGCACGGCGCCGTCGGCGACGAGCGCGTCCAGCGTGTCCTGGAAGGCGAGCCGCCCGAACCACATGTCGCCGTCGTTCAGCACGAGCACCGGCAGCTCGGCCGTCCGGCCGCCCGGCGGCAGGTACGTCCACACGTCCCGCTCGGCGCCGAGCACCCCGGCGGGCAGCCGGTGCCGCTCGACACTGCCGCGGGGCACACCGGCGCGCCGCCCGGCCCAGGGCTGGGCGGGCGCCTGCGGGAGTTCGTACACGGAGTGGTCGCGGTCGGGCCAACGCCCCGGCATCCTACGGCGGTTGAGCGGGTCGGCTGCGGCGTGCGCGGAGAGGGAGAGCAGCCGCCGCTGGAGGAGTTCGGCGGATGCGGGCGGTTCGCCGGGGGAGATGTCGGCCGCCATGCGGTACGAGCCGCGGTGGTCGGCGCGCAGCCGGTAGGTGAGGTGCCAGATGTCCGTGCCGGGCAGCGGGCTCAGCCGGGACGCGGCGAGATCCGTACGGTCCGCGACGCCTTCGGCGATGAGCAGGACCTGCCGGGTGGCCCGGTGGCCCCGCCACAGGAACGTCACGGCGCGGTGGTCCGGGTCGCCCTCCAGAGCCTCGATCAGGGGAGTGCCACGGCGCGCGGCATCCGCCCAGAACTCCTCCAGGACGACGGCGCGTTCGGCTTCGGTGGCGTCGGCGGCACGGGCGGCGACGCGCTCGACGCCGGGCGCGGTGCCCGCGATCTCGCGGGGCGCCGCATCGGCCGCGGGCACCCCCATGGTCAGGCTCATCCGCACACGAAGAGGACCCGCATCGTTCCCCGCCTTCCTGGTCCAGCCACACGACAACATCAAGTTAGCTAAGCCTAACCTAACCCACGTCACCGTACGTCATGCACCGGCGCGCCGCCGCGTCCCCGATCAGCTCCTCAGCGGCCGGAAGAACGTTCGCAGCTCCCGGGCCACCTGCTCGGGCTCCTCGTGTGCCATGAAGTGCCCGCCCCGCTTCGGGGTGCTCCAGTGGCGCAGGTCGGTGAAGGCGCGCTCGGCCAGGCTCCTGGGGTAGTCCGCGAACGCCGGTTCATGGCTGAGGGTGATGGCGCCGGGGACGGTGATGGGCGGCACCGGCTTGTTCCGTGGGTAGTCGTAGTACTGGCGGAAGGAGGAGCCGATGCTGCCGGTGGCCCAGTAGAGGGTCGCGACGGTGAGCAGGGTGTCCTTGTCCCAGCGGGCCTCGAGATCGCCGCCGCAGTCGCTCCAGTCGCGGTACTTGTCGGCGATCCAGGCGACGAGCCCCGCCGGCGAGTCCATCAGGGCCGCGGCGATCGTGTCCGGACGGGTGCACATGATCTCGCTGTAGCCCTGGTCACCCTCGTCGTACGCGGCCAGCGCGTCGAGATACGACCGCTCCTCGGGAGTCGGCGGCTCCGCGTCGAACTGTTCCGTGATCACAGCGGAGGTGATGTGCACCCCGGCCACGGTCCGCGGATAGAGGGCGCCGAGCCACTGCGTGACCCCGCCGCCGATGTCTCCGCCGAAGGCCCCGAAGCGTTCGTGGCCCAGCGTCCCGGTCATCAGCTCGTGCCAGATCTCGGCGACGCCCCTGCGGGTGAACGGCTCGCGCGGCAACTCGGAGTGGACGAAGCCGGGCAGCGAGGGGATCACCACGTCGAAGGCGTCGGCGGGGTCACCGCCGTGCGCGCCCGGGTCGGCCAGGTGCCCGGCGACCCGCAGCATCTCCACGAAGCTGCTCGGCCAGCCGTGGCTCAGGATCAGCGGCAGCGGCGCGGGGGCGCCTTCGGGGCGGCGGCCCCGCAGATGCACGAAGTGCACGCGACGTCCGGCGACTTCGGCGACGTACTGGGGAAAGGCGTTGAGCCGGGCCTCGGCGGCACGCCAGTCGAAGCCGTCGGCCCAGTAGGCCACGAGTTCGCGCAGATAACCGGGGTCGACGCCCGCCGCCCAGTAGGTGGAGTCGGAGGGCTGCGTGAACAGGGTGCGCTCCAGGCGCGTCCGCAGGTCGTTCAGCACGTCGTCGGAGACGGAGGTCCGGAAGGGAACGGGTTCGGCCGGCATTGGTTCCTTCGGTACGGAAGCAGGGGCGCCCGGAGCGCCGCGGCGCCGAAGCGACGACTGTGCGGCGGGGGCAGGCCCATGATGCGTCGACGCGCGAGAATCTGCGCATGGATTTTGATACGACGGATGCCTACCTGCGCCGCATCGGCGCCGAGCGCCCCGCCACTCCCACCGCGCGGGCCCTGCACGACCTGCACCTCGCGCACCTGCGCGCCGTCCCCTTCGAGAACCTCTCCATCCACCTCGGCGAGGACATCGACCTCACCGAGGACTCCTTGGTCGCGAAGGTCGTCGACGCCCGCCGCGGCGGCTTCTGCTACGAACTCAACGGCGCCTTCGCCGCACTGCTCACCGCGCTCGGCTTCGAGGTGACCCTGTTGCAGGCCCGTGTGTACGACGCCGAAGGGCGGCCCGGGATTCCCTACGACCACCTTGCGCTGCACGTGCGCACCTCCGACGGTGACGACCTGCTCGCGGACGTCGGTTTCGGCACGCACAGCCACTTCCCGCTGGCCTACTCCGAGCGCGGCGACCAACAGGACCCCGGCGGCACCTTCCGTATCACCGAGACCCCCGAAGGCGACCTGGACGTCAGCAGGGACGGCAAGGCGCAGTACGTGGTCGACCGGCGCCCGCGCGCGCTGGGTGACTTCACCTCCGGTGCCTGGTGGCACCGCGCCTCGCCCCGGTCCCACTTCACGCGGTCGCTGGTCTGCTCGATGCTCACCGAGGCCGGACGGATCACCCTCAGCGGCCGCACCCTCACCACGACGGAGGCCGGGCAGCGATACACCGCCGAACTGGCCACGGACGCCGAGGTGCTCGACGCGTACGCCACGCACTTCGGCATCACCCTGAAGCAGGTGCCGCAGGTGCGGGAGACTGTGGTCCGCGGCGGCGACGCCACGTCCTGAGCCGCTCGGCCCGCCTCTTGACCGTTCCTCCAAGGCGCTCGCATCTGCCACGGAGGAACACCCCAGAAGTGTTGTAGATGCCAGGTAACGCGGCCTATCGTGGCGCGCATGCAGTCCTACACCATCGGACAGGCGGCACGCCTGCTCGGCGTCAGCCCCGACACCGCTCGTCGCTGGGCGGACGCCGGGCGGGTCGCCACCCACCGGGACGAAGGCGGCCGTCGGCTCATCGACGGCCGTGATCTCGCCGCGTTCTCCGTCGAGGTCGCGCAGGGGCAGACGCAGGGAGCCAACGGCGAGGACGAGGCGCCCTACACCTCGGCCCGCAACGCCTTTCCCGGCATCGTCACCGCCGTGAAGCTCGGCGATGTCGCGGCCCAGGTCGAGATCCAGGCAGGTCCGCACCGGCTCGTCTCGCTCCTGACCCGGGAGGCCGTGGAGGAGCTCGGTCTGGAGGTCGGCATGCAGGCGACCGCCCGCGTGAAGTCCACCAGCGTGCACATCGATCGCACCTGACCCCTGGTCCGCACCCCGGGGCCCGCCGCTACGGACCGGACCGCGCCGTCGGCCCGGCTTCCGGGAGTTCCACGCTCATGCCGCTCGCGCCCACCCCTGTACGGCGCCGCCCCGCGGCCGTTGCGCTGACGGCCGCCCTGCTCGTGCCCGCTCGCCGCCTGCGGCAACGACGACGGCAAGGACGACATCGGCAGCAGGCTCCGGCTCCTGATTACCTCGACCCAGGCCCCCGACCTCGTCGCCGAGATCACCCCGCAGGCCGCCGCCGACCTCGGCCTCGGCCTCGTCGACGGGACGCGGGTGTGGACCAGCGCGAAGGCGACGGAGGTCACCGTCGTGCCCACGTGAGGCGCCGCCCTCCCCGCGGGCCCGGCTCAGCCGAAGAGTTCGTGGTCGGCCAGGACGTCGGCGATGATCCGCTGGTCGACGGCCGCCCGCTCCGGGGCGGTGCCGATGTTCTCGGACAGGGTCAGCAGGCACTTCCACAGGAGCCAGCCACGGGCCCGCGCCCACGTGCCCGCGTCCTGCCCGACCGCGCGCCGGAACGCCTCCCGGCTCTCGCCCGCGAACACCCCCCACGCGATCACCAGATCGCAGGCCGGGTCCCCGACGCCCGAGGTGCCGAAGTCGATGACGGCGGTCAGCTTGCCGTCGGCGACCAGCAGGTTGCCCGGGGCGATGTCGCCGTGGAACCACACGGGCGCCCCACGCCACTCGGCGGCGAGGGCGGCCTCCCAGACGGCCGCCGCCCTCTCCGTGTCCACCCGGCCTTCGAGAGCGGCGAGGCACCGCCGGGTCTCCTCGTCGTAGTACGCCGGTGACGCCCCTCGGTACCAGCTGTGCTCGCCCGCGAGCGGACCGCCGGTGGTGTCGCAGCGCTGCAGGGCGAGGATGAACTCCGCGACGGAGAGCGCGAACTGGGGCATGTCGTCGATGCGTCCGCGAGCGGACGTCTCGCCGTCGATCCAGCCGCGGATCGACCAAGGGAAGGGGTAGCCCTCCCCCGGCACACCCGCGCCGAGGATCGGCGGGACGGCGAAGGGCAGGGACGGCGCGAGCCGCGGCAGCCACTCGTTCTCCTTGGCCACCGCGGGGACATAGCCGGCGGCCGTGGGCAGCCGGGCCGTGAGGGTGTCACCGAGGCGGTACGTGCGGTTGTCCCAGCCGTCGACCTCCACGGGCCTGACGGGCAGGTCGCGCCATTGCGGAAACTGGGCGGCGACCAGACGCTTCACCAGAGCGGCGTCGATCCCGGCACGGCCATCAGGAGGAGTCGAAACCATGCGGGGATCATCGTCTCCCGCAATCACGCCGCGCAACGAATTATCGAGTTGTCGAGCGATTGGAACGACTTCAGTCAACAGTGATCACGACGGCCGCGCCGTCTCGCGCGGACCTTAGGCTCTGCCCCATGGATGCCAGTTCTGTGACCAGGACGGTCTCCGTCACCCGTCTGAACTCCGGGGACCACGCATGCCTCGGATTCGACGACGACGAAACCCGCTGGGAACTCCGTGCCGCGTACGCCGACATCGGCCTGTCGCGCGGCGAGCAAGTGGTGTTCTTCACCGACCGGGCGACCACTCCCGCGGTCGCGGCCGAGCAACTGAGCGCCGGCGGCTTTCCCCTGGGGTCCGCGCTCATGGACGGCCGCCTTGTCGTCGTCAACGAAGTCCCCGGGTACGACCCGGTCACCGGCTTCGATCCCGTCGAACGCGCGGCCACCTGGCTGGAGTTGGCCGACAAGGCACGGCACGACGGCTTCTCCGGGATCCGGGCGGTCGGCGACATGGGCTGGGCCACCGAACCGGGCGTCGACCAAGAGCTCCTGGTCGAGTACGAGACCGGGCTCTCGCCGCTCTTCGCCGACATCGGGTTCACCGCCATCTGCGAGTACGACCGGCGCAAGTTCGGCGAGGGTCTCCTGGACCGGGTCCACCGCGCCCACCCCAAACAGATCCTGCGCCACCTCGGCGCCCTGGACATAGCCAGGACGGGCACCGAACTGCGGGTCGCCGGAGACGTCGACCTCGCCACGCGCGAGGAGTTCGACTCCGCGCTCGCGCGCGCCCTGGCCGGCCCGGACCGTCCGTGCCTGCTCGATCTCTCCGAGCTGTGCTTCATGGACGTACACGCCGCATCGACGCTGGTGCGGCTCGCGGGCGGCCTGCCCCACGACCACCTCCTTGCGGTCCGCTCACGGCCCGAGCAGGACAGAGTGATACGGCTCTGCGGAGCCGTCGACGTGCCTCAACTGGTCCTGGGCGAAGGGTGATCCGCGAAGTGATCCTCAACCGCGGCATCGGCAACGACGACAACGGCGGTGACCCGGCCCCGCACCGGGAACACACCGACGCCATCCTCGCCCCGCCACCGGGCAGGGCAATCCTCCTGGAACTCCCCTTCACCATGGCCGACTTGGCGCGCCTGCGCTTCCTGGTCAACCGCCGCGCCGAGGACGCCGGCCTCTGCGATCCCCGGCTCAGCGACTTCGTGCTCGCCGTGCACGAGGTCGCCAGCAACGCCGTCGTGCACGGCGGCGGCAAGGGCCGCATCCACCTCGCGCACACGGCCGAGGGACTGCGGTGCGTCATCGGGGACAGCGGCCCGGGGCTGCCGAGGGCGGAGCCGTGCGCGGCGGCGGCCCTCCCCGACGGGGACGAGGCCGAGAGCGGCAGGGGTCTGTGGCTCGCCCAAGCCCTGGCGGACCACTTCGACGTCGCGGTCTGCCCGGCCGGGACCACGGTCACGCTGGTGGCGCTGCTGTCCTGAGCCGGGCCGTACGGCCGGCAAACCGCTCATGCCGATGCCCGCTCGACCAGCGCCGGACGGAACACCATCGACAGCGGCGCGCTCCCCGGCCGCTCGATCCGCCCCAGGAGCAGCCGGGCCATCTCGGCGGCCATCTCCTCCACCGGCTGCCGGACCGTGGTCAGGGCGGGCTCGCAGGCACCGGCGGCCTCACTGTCGTCGAAGCCGACCACCGCCACGTCCCGCGGCAGCCGTCTGCCCGCACGCAGGAGCGTCTGCAGCGCGCCCTGCGCCATGAGGTCCGACGCGACGAACACCCCGTCCAGGTCCGGGCGTTCGGCGAGGAGCCGCCGCGTCGCCTCGGCGCCGCCCACCCGGGTGAAGTCCGCCTCCGCCCAGGGTGCGTCGGTGATGCCGTGCGCGGCCAGTGCGTCGCGGAAGCCTTGGAGGCGCTCCTGGGCGGCCGGCATGTCCTGCGGTCCCGCGATGCTGCCGATCGTGCGGCGCCCTCCGGCCACCAGACGGTCGACGGCCATCCGCGCCCCCGCCCGCTGGTCCACCTCCACGTACGGCAGCGGGACCGTCTCCGCCGGGCGCCCCGCGAGCACGGCGGGCAGCCCGGTCTCCGCGAGGAGGCGGGGCAGCGGATCGGAGGCGTGCGAGGAGACGAGGACCGTCCCGTCCACGTGGCCCTGGCGCAGATACGAGAGGAACTGCCGGCGCGAGGTGTCGTCGTCCACCAGCATCAGGACCATCTGGACCCCGGCCGGGCGCAGCACGTCCAGGAGGCCGCCGACCACCCGGCCGAAGTGCGGGTCGGTGAACATCCGGCCGACGAAGGGAGCCGTGATCGGCCGGCGCTCCCGCTCCGACACGACCAGGGCGATGGAGTCGGTCCGCTGGGTCACCAGGGAACGGGCGGCCTGGTTGGGGACGTAACCGGTGGCCTCGACCGCCTCCTCCACCTTGCGGCGCAGCACCTTGTCGACGGTGGGCGCGCCGTTCACGACCCGGGAGACGGTGGCGCGCGAGACCCCGGCCGTCCGGGCCACGTCCTCCAGGGTCACGGGGCGAACGGGGCGCGAGGCGTCGGCAGTCACGGGGTCTTTATAGCAACCGGGGCGGGCGGGTGTTCGGCTCTCCTTGCCTGCTGCGGGGGCAAGTCCGCTTGCACTTACGGCGGCTGACGCACAACAGCACCGCCGGACATAACACCCACGTATCGACGATTGACTTCAACTTGCGCACAGAGGCACCTAGTTGACTTCTTTCCGCTCAGTCAGCGCGACATCGTGCGCACCCCCTTGACGCGCCTTGTCCCAGACACAACTATCCAACGCGAGAGAGCGCTCTCTCAGCGATCACCGTTCAGGTTCTGAACGAACTCCGGAATCCGGACCGACCGCAAGCGGCACAGCTCTGCCCCGATCACTCCGGAGCGGCGTCGCCCCCACCACCAGCACTTCAGAGCGTCAACCGCCCAGCGACAGAAGGACTTGCCATGTCTGAGCACCAGCCTGCGCCCGCCGCGAGATCCACCCTCTCCCGCCGCTCCGCCCTGGCCGCCGCTCTGGCGGTCCCGGCCACCGGGATGCTCGCCTCCCACGCGGTCGCCGCTCCCGACGCACCTCCGACGCAGGCCCCCGCCGCCCGCCGCCCACAGCCCGCCAACGCTTTCGCGCCCGACTTCGGCCCGAACGTCATCGTCTTCGACCCGTCCACCGGCGGCATCCAGGGGAAGCTCGACGAGATATTCAGGAAGCAGGAGTCGGCGCAGTTCGGCACGGCCCGTTACGCCCTGCTGTTCAAGCCCGGCACCTACAGCGGCCTCAACGCCCAGATCGGCTTCTACACCTCGATCATGGGCCTGGGGCTCTCCCCCGACGACACCCATTTCAACGGTGACGTCACCGTCGACGCGGGCTGGTTCAACGGAAACGCCACCCAGAACTTCTGGCGTTCGGCGGAGAACCTCTCCCTCTCCCCGGTCAGCGGCGCCAACCGCTGGGCGGTCTCCCAGGCCGCGCCGTTCCGCCGCATGCACATCCGCGGTGACCTGAACCTCGCCCCCAACGGCTACGGCTGGGCCAGCGGCGGCTACATCGCCGACAGCCGCATCGACGGCACCGTCCAGCCGTACTCCCAGCAGCAGTGGTACACCCGCGACAGCTCGATCGGCGGCTGGCTGAACGCGGTGTGGAACATGGTGTTCTCGGGGGTGGAGGGCGCGCCCGGCGACTCCTTCCCCAACCCGCCGTACACCACCCTGAACAACACCCCGTACTCCCGGGAGAAGCCCTTCATCTACCTCGACGGCGCCGAGTACAAGGTCTTCCTGCCCGCCCTGCGCACCAACGCCCGCGGCACCAGCTGGGGCCGCGGCACCCCGCAGGGCCAGTCCCTCTCCCTCTCCGCCTTCTACGTCGCCAAGCCGGGCGACAGCGCGGCCACCCTCAACGCCGCCCTCGCCCAAGGGTTGCACCTGCTGCTCACCCCCGGCATCTACCACCTCGCCCAGCCGATCGAGGTCAAGCGGGCGAACTCCGTCGTCCTCGGCATCGGCTACGCCACCCTCATCCCGGACAACGGGGTCACCGCGGTGAAGACCGCCGACGTCGACGGCGTGCGGCTGGCCGGCTTCCTGGTCGACGCGGGACCGCAGAACTCCAGGACGCTCGTCGAGATCGGCCCCTCGGGCGCGAGCGCCTCGCACGTCGGCAACCCGACCACCGTCCAGGACGTGTTCATCCGTATCGGCGGCGCGGGCGCGGGCAAAGCCACCACCAGCATGGTGGTCAACAGCCGCCACACCATCGTCGACCACACCTGGGTCTGGCGCGCGGACCACGGCGACGGCGTCGGCTGGGAGACCAACCGGGCCGACTACGGCGTGGTCGTCAACGGCGCGGACGTACTGGCGACCGGCCTGTTCGTGGAGCACTTCAACAAGTACGACGTGCAGTGGAACGGCGAGCGCGGGCGCACGATCTTCTACCAGAACGAGAAGGCGTACGACGCCCCCAACCAGGCCGCCATTCAGAACGGCAGCATCCGGGGCTACGCCGCGTACAAGGTCGCCGACTCCGTCAACACGCACGAGGCCTGGGGACTCGGCAGCTACTGCTACTACAACGTCGATCCGTCCATCGTGCAGGAGCACGGATTCCAGGCCCCGAACAAGTCCGGCGTGAAGTTCCACCACCTGCTCGTCGTCTCGCTCGGCGGCAAGGGCCAGTACGCGCACGTCATCAACTCGACGGGCAACCCCACTTCGGGCTCCGACACGGTGCCGTCCCAGGTGGTCCAGTACCCCTGAACCGCCTTCTCCCACCGGCCAGTTCACCCACCCGCAAGGAGAGCAGCATGCACTCCGGCACCCCCCGAAGACAGAGCCGCACCCGCAGAATCGCCCCCGTCGTCGCGCTGGCGACGGCCTGCGCCCTGACCTTGCTGACGGGCCTCGCCTCCGCCGCGCCGGCCGACAATCCGGGCAGCCCGGCCACTGCCGCCGCCGCGGCCTGGGACACCGACCGCGCGGCCGAGGCGTACGCCGCGAACCCGGCATCCGCGACCGCGTCCGGCAACGAGGCGGGCAGTGCCGGCCCCGGCGCCGCCTTCGACGGCAACGCCTCGACCCGCTGGTCGAGCCAGTTCGCGGACGACGCGTGGATACGCGTCGACCTCGGCACCACCCTGCGCGTCGATCGCGTCGTGCTGGACTGGGAAGCCGCCCACGGCAAGAAGTACGTCCTTGAGGTGTCGAAGAACGGCACCGACTGGACGCCCTTCTACACCGAGACGGCGGGCACCGGCGGCACCGTCACCACCCACACGTATCCCCGGGAGGTGACGGGACGCTACGTCAGGATGCGCGGCGTCGAACGCGCCACGCCCTGGGGCTACTCGCTGCACGCCTTCAAGGTCTACGGCGGTGAACCCGCCCCGGCCTCGACGACCCGCTCGAACCTCGCCCTGCACCATCCCGCCTACTCCAACCGCTATCAGCACGCGGGCAACTCACCGTCCTTCGTGACGGACGGCGGCCGGCCCGCCGACCTCAAGGCCGATCAGTCCCGCTGGTCCAGCGACTGGAACGCCAACCGCTGGGTCTCGGTCGACCTGGGGGCGCGCTCCACCATCGACACCGTGGACCTGTACTGGGAGGCGGCCTACGCGGTCGATTACGAGCTCCAGGTCTCCGACGACAACCAGAACTGGCGCACCGTGCACAAACCCTCCGCCTCGGAGGTCGCGGCACGGCGGGCCAACGTCAAGTCGCCGGGTGACGCGGTGGGTCTGCACGACAGCGTGAAGCTCTCTCAGCCGGCCACAGGGCGCTATGTGCGGATGCTCGGCAAGGAACGCCGGTCCTTCTACAACCCCGCTCCGTCCACGGCCCAATTCGGTTACTCGCTCTACGAGTTCGAGGTGTGGGGTACGGGCGGCAGCGCGTCCGCCGCGTATCCGGCGCTCCCGGGGGACCAGTCGGGGGCGTACCGGACGACGTTCTTCGACGACTTCACGGGCGCGAGCCTGGACCGCTCCAAGTGGCGGGTCGTCAGGACCGGTCAGGAGATGGGTTCGGTCAACGGCGAGTCGCAGGCGTACGTCGACTCCACGAACAACATCCGTACGGAGAACGGCAGTCTGTCCCTGGAGGCGAAGTACTGCGACAACTGCACCACCGCGGGCGGCGGCACCTATGACTTCACCTCGGGCCGCGTCGACACCAACACCAAGTTCGACTTCACGTACGGCAAGGTCAGCGCCCGCATGAAGCTGCCGGTCGGCGACGGTTTCTGGCCCGCGTTCTGGATGCTGGGCAGTGATGTCGACGATCCGGACGTCTCGTGGCCCGCCTCCGGCGAGACCGACATCATGGAGAACATCGGCTACGGGGACTGGACGAGCTCCGCGCTGCACGGTCCCGGCTACTCGGCGGACGGCAACATCGGCGCCCGCCAGACCTATCCGGGCGGCGGCACCGCCGACCAGTGGCACACGTACGCGGTGGAGTGGACACCGACGGGCATGCGCTTCTACGTCGACGACCGCCTCGTGCAGGAAACGACGCGCGACAAGCTGGAGTCCACCCGCGGCGAGTGGGTCTTCGACCACGACCAGTACGTGATCCTCAACCTCGCCCTGGGCGGCGCCTACCCGGCCGGCTGGAACAAGGTCACCCAGCCGTACTGGGGCCTGCCGCAGGCAAGCGTGAACAAGATCGCCGCAGGCGGGGTCAAGGCGGAGATCGACTGGGTGCGGGTCGAGCAGAAGGGCTGAGTCGAGCAGAAGGGCTGAGGTCGCCCTCTCGGGCGGGGGGCGGCAGGGATGCGGGGCCGACACGGCCCCGCATCCGGGTCCAGCCCCCGCCCCGCGTCGCCGACGCACGCGCCGACCAGCTGAAGTCACCGCCCGGCCGGCGAGGCGGAAACGCACAGAGTGCAACGGTTCGTACCATCTCCGCGTGTGTGCGGACAGTGAAGCCATGGCGGAGTAACGTCGTGACGGCGCGATCGGAGCGGCTGGTTGACGGCAGCCACCGCGCACCGGGTGGCGTCGGCCGCCCCGGGCGCGAGGAACGAGGCTCCCCCTCGTCGCTTCCTCGCGCGGTGCCCTCCATGGGTGTGATGCGGGATTTCCCACCACGAGGGGCCTGGCGGGAGCCGCCTCGTCGGCGATGCGGCTCCCTGCCGGCCCGCGGGGAAGCCGACCCCTGGCGGCGTTGCGACGGCGGGCTGACGGGCCGCCTCACGCAGCCGTCTGCCCCGCGCGCTCAGAAGGCGTACCTGACGCGCAGCCACGGCGCGTGTGTCGCGATCAGTTGTCGGATGCGCGCCAGGGACTGCTGCTTGATCTCCAGGGAGTAGCGCACGTTCAGGGCGCCGTTCTGTGAGCGCTTCGTCTCCTGGGCCTCCGGCTGCCACAGCACGTCCTCGGCGCGGGGGTGCCAGCCCAGGTTGACCTCGTGGAGCGCCTGGTTGTGGGTGAGCATGATGACCTCGGCCGCCGCCTGTTCCTTCACGCGGGCGGGCAGGACGTCGTCGAGGTGGGTGAGCAGATCGGCCCAGTCCCGCTGCCATCCGGGGCGGAGGACGACGGGCGAGAGGTTGAAGTGGACCTCGTATCCGGCGTCGACGAAGTCGGCGGCCGCGGCGATCCGCTCGTCGACCGGGCTGGTGCGGATGTCGAGCAGCCGGACGTCGTCGGCCGGCATGACCGAGAACCGCACCCGGGTGCGGTTCTGCGGGTCGAGCGCGAGCAGATCAGGGTTGACGAACTTGGTCGCGAAGGAGGCCTTCGCCGTCGGGAGGCCGCGGAACGCCGCGATGAGGTCTGCCGTGTTGTCGCAGACCAGAGCGTCGACGGAGCAGTCGCCGTTCTCGCCGATGTCGTAGACCCAGGCCTCGGGGTCGCACTGGTTGGGTTCCGTCTTGGGGCCCTGAGCCCGTACGTGACGCCGTACGTGGGCCACGATCGCCTCGATGTTGGTGAACAGGGTGATGGGGTTGGCGAAGCCCTTGCGGCGGGGGACGTAGCAGTAGGCGCAGGCCATCGCGCAGCCGTTGGAGGGGCCGGGCGCGATCCAGTCGGCCGATCTGCCGTTGGGTCGCGTGGCCAGGGTGTGCTTGACCCCGAGGACCAGCGTCTCGGTCTTGATGCGGACCCACCGGCCGATGTTGCCGTCATTGCCGTGCAGTTCGGGGATGTTCCAGTGACTGGGGACCTCGGTCACGCGCGCGTTCGGCAGCCGGGCCATGATCTGCCGGCCGCGTGGCGAGTCGAGGGCGGCGGGCTCCGCGTAGACCTCGCGCACGTCGAGCATCCGGCGGGCCTGCGGGCTGTCGCGGAAGGGCTGCTGCGGGGTCCGCCCCGGTTCGGTGTCCGCCCACCCGAAGAGCGCTTGCTGCTCGGGTTCCTCCGCCGCCCTGTCCACGTGCTGATCCTCTCCCGGGTCTTCTCGTCCTGCCGTCAATCCCGGCGGCCGCGCTCCTGCTCGAGCAGCTCGTCGAGATCGGAGAGCCGGTCGAGGCCCCGCACCGCCTGCGACATCCGCGCGTTGTGCTCGAACCGCTCGCGGTGCCGGTGCAGCAGATTCCAGTACCCGGCGGTGAAGGGACAGGCGTCCTCGCCGACCCGTACGGACGGCTTGTACCGGCAGGGCCCGCAGAGATCGCTCATGCGGTCGATGTACGCGCCGCCCGACGTGTAGGGCTTGGTGGTCATGCGGCCCCCGTCCGCGTACTGCGACATGCCCACCACGTTCGGCACCATGACCCAGTCGTAGCCGTCGACGAAGCTGCGGTGGAACCAGTCGGTGACGGCCCCCGGCTCCCACCCGCGCTGCAAGGCGAAACTGCCCAGGATCATCAGGCGCGGAATGTGATGTGTCCAGCCCGTCTCGCGGACCTGCCCCAGGACGTGGGTCAGGCAGTTCGCGTCGGTCCCGTCCGGGGACAACTCCGTGAACCAGTCGGGAAGTTGGGCGCGATGGCGCAGGGTGTTGCTCGTGCGGTACTCGGTGCCGAAGTACCAGTAGACGTGCCAGACGAACTCGCGCCAGCCCGCGATCTGCCGTACGAAGCCTTCGGCGCTGTTGAGCGGCGCGTCACCCGACCGCCATCGCGCCTCGGCCTTCTCGACGCATTCGGCCGGGTCGAGAAGGCCGAGGTTGAGCGAGGAGGAGAGCAGGCTGTGGCTCATCGTCCTGTCCTCGGCGAGAACGGCGTCCTCGTACGCCCCGAAAGTGGCGAGCCGGTGTGCGACGAAGCGACGGAGCGCGGCGAGTGCTTCGCGGCGCGTGGCGGGGAACGTGCGGGGCCCGTCGTCGCCGACGAACTCGACGTCCCCGTCACGCGCCCAGCGGTCGAGATCGGCGCGCACCTCGCCGTCGATGTCGCTCTCGCGAGGATGGTACGGCGCCGGTACGCCCAGGTCGGCGGCGTCTTTCGGCGGGGGCTCCCGGTTGTCGTGGTCCAGGTTCCACTTCCCGCCGACGGGGCTGTCGCCCTCCATCAACAGGTCGTGCGTCCGGCGGACCCAGCGGTAGAAGTCCTCCTGCCGGAGGTGCTTCGCGCCGTGGCCGTCCGCCCAGGTCCTGAACTCGTCGTGCGTCACGAGAAAACCGCGCGCGGGCAGGACGCGTACGGAGGGCAGCCCGTCCACGAAGGCGCGGGCCGCGTGGGACGTCGGGTGGTGCACGGTGACGGGGGTGTCCTCCCCCACTGCCTGCCGCAGGCCCTCCCGGTAGGTGTCCGCCTTGACGTACCGCACGCGGTCACCGAGCTCCGCGGCCCGATGCCGCATCGCCGACAGGATCAAATGGGCCTTGGCACGATGGAAACGCCGCCGCCTGAAGACGCTGCGGGCCTCGATCATCAGGAGCGGCGCGTCCCGGTGCGGGCCGCCCCGCGCCGGATCGACGAAGTGGGGCCCGAGCTGATCGCCGAACAGCCAGTGGTGGGCACCGGACTCTTCCGCCTTCTCCGTCTTCTCAGCCTTCGCCGTCATACCGGGATCAAAGCGCACGAGAGGACGCCCCGCCGGCGACACACGCCGGGCGGACAGTCACGACGTCCGGCCAGCCGCGCAGCTACCCGCGCCCTGACGCCGCCCGCGCGGGCCCGCGGTTCAGGAACCCTTGGCCGCAGGCTCCAGAATCGCCACGCACTCCACATGATGCGTCATCGGGAACAGGTCGAACGCCCGCAGCGACCGCACCCGGTAGCCGCCCTCGCGGAAGTAGCCCAAGTCACGGGCGAGCGCGGCCGGGTCGCAGGCCACGTACGCGATGCGGCGCGCGCCCAGCTTCGTCAGGTGGCGGACCGTCTGCTTGCCCGCGCCCGCGCGCGGCGGGTCGAGGACGATCAGGTCGACCTCGGTGATGCCGGTGCGCGGCAGGGTGGCCTCGACCTTGCCCTGTTCGATGCGGACGCGGTCGAAGGCGGCGAGGTTGTGGCGGGCGTCCTCGACGGCTCGCTTGCCGGACTCGATGCCGAGGACCGCGCCCTTCTCGCCCACCCGGTCGGCGATGGCGCCCGCGAACAGGCCCACACCGCAGTAGAGGTCGAGGGCGGTGTCGCCCTTGCGCGGCGTCAGGCCCTGCATGACGGCGAGCATCAGCGTCTCGGCGGCCTTCGGGTGGACCTGCCAGAAGCCGCCGTTGCCGACGCGGTAGGTGCGGCCGTCGGCGCGCTCACGGACGAAGGGACGGCCGTGGACGCGATGGATGCCGCCGTCCTGTTCGGCGACCCGGAGGACCGAGACCGGCTTGTCCAGCTCGACGAGGGGCAGGCGCGCGCCCGGCTTCGGTTCCAGGATTACCTGGCGGTCCTGGGAGCCGGTCGCTGCGATCGCCTCTACCGACTCCATGCCGGCCCAGTCGTGCTTCTCGATGCCGAGCTCGGAGACCCCGGGAGCGGCGATCATGCAGTGCTCGATCGGCTCCACCTCGTGCGAGCGGTGGCGGCGCAGGCCCGCGTTGCCGTCGGGGTCCACCGCGTACTGGACGCGGGTGCGCCAGGCCGGGACCTCGCCCGGGGGCAGCTTGTCGCCCTCGGCCGGGACGACCGTGCCGTCCCAGCCCGCCTCCTCGGGGGTCAGACCGGCCAGCCGCTGGAGCTGCTCGGCGATGACCTCGCCCTTGAGGCGGCGCTGTGCGCCCGGCTTCGCGTGCTGCCAGTCGCAGCCGCCGCAGCGGCCGGGGCCCGCGTACGGGCAGGGGGCCTCGACGCGGTCCTTGGAGGGGTCGAGGACCGTCACCGCGTCCGCGCGCAGGAAGCGGGACTCCTCGTCGCCGTCGGTCACGCGCGCGATGACCTTCTCGCCGGGGAGCGTGTGGCGCACGAAGAGGACGCGGCCCTCCGCCGTACGGGCCACGCAGTGGCCGCCGTGGGCGACCGGGCCCACCTCGACCTCGTACTCCTGCCCGATGAGGGAGGCCGCCTGCGAGCCCTCCTTCGAGTTCCCCGCCTGCGATTTCTTCGGTTCTGCCTGCATGGCGGGGTGACTCCACTACGTAAGGGGGCATCGGCCGAAAGGAAACGGCCGGACAACAGCCCACCAGTCTACGTGGGTGTTGTCCGGCCGCTCACCAACCGCGGGGGTCAGGCCTTGTTGCTGGGCTCCTTGGGGCGCTTCTCCACCGGTCCCCGGCGCACCGCACCCGGCGCGTTCCACTCCGACCGCTTCCGGGCCCGCTTCTTCGCGGCCTCGGAGGAGTCGAGCTGGTAGGGGACGGAGGTGACCATCACGCCAGGAGTGAAGAGCAGGCGGCCCTTGAGCCGGAGCGCGCTCTGGTTGTGCAGCAGGTGCTCGTACCAGTGGCCCACCACGTACTCCGGGATGATCACGCTGACCACGTCGCGCGGGCTCTCCCGGCGGAGGTTCTTCACGTACTCGATGATCGGCCGGGTGATCTCGCGGTAGGGCGAGTCGAGGATCTTCAGCGGGACGGTGATGCCGCGCCGCTCCCACTCGGCCCGCAGGGCCTTGGTCTCCGCCGGGTCGACGTTGATGCTCAGCGCTTCGAGGGTGTCCGAGCGCATCAGCTTGGCGTAGGCCAGGGCGCGCAGCGTCGGCCGGTGGATCTTGGAGACCAGGACGATGGAGTGCACGCGCGAGGGCCGCACGCTGTCGTCGGACGGGGTGTCCGGGGCGGCGATCTCCTCGGCGACGCGGTCGTAGTGACGGCGGATCGCGGACATCGTCGCGTAGAAGATCACCATGCCGAGCAGGGCGACCCACGCGCCGTGCGTGAACTTCGTGACGAGTACGACGACCAGGACCATGCCCGTGAAGAAGGCGCCGAAGGTGTTGATCGCCCGCGAGCGGATCATGTGGCGCCGCTTGGCCTGGTCCTTCTCCTTGCGCAGGTGGCGGTTCCAGTGCCGGACCATGCCGATCTGGCTGAGCGTGAAGGAGACGAAGACGCCGACGATGTAGAGCTGGATCAGGCGGGTCGAGTCCGCGCCGTAGATGACGACGAGCAGGGCCGCGGCGCCCGCGAGCAGCACGATGCCGTTGGAGAAGGCGAGCCGGTCGCCGCGGGTGTGCAGCTGGCGCGGCAGGTAGCGGTCCTGCGCGAGGATCGAGCCGAGCAGCGGGAAGCCGTTGTAGGCCGTGTTGGCCGCGAGGAAGAGGACGAGCGCGGTGGCCGCGGCCAGGACGATGAAGAGGAAGCTGCCGTTGCCGAAGACGGCCTCGGCGACCTGGGAGATGACCGGGTTCTGGACGTAGTCGCCGCCGACCGGAACACCGTTGTGGAACAGGTCCTTGGCCGGGTTCTCCGCCATGCGGACCTTGGTCGTCATGGCGAGCGCGATGATGCCGCAGAACATGGTGACGGCGAGCGCGCCCATCAGGGCCAGGGTGCTCGCCGCGTTCTTGCTCTTGGGCTTGCGGAAGGCCGGGACGCCGTTGCTGATGGCCTCGACGCCGGTGAGCGCGGCACAGCCGGAGGAGAAGGCCCGCAGGAGCAGGAAGACCAACGCGAAGCCCGCGAGGCCCTGGTGCTCGGGCTTGATCTCGTAGTCCGCCGTGGGCGCCTTCATCGTCTCGCCCAGGACGATGCTCTGGAAAGCACCCCAGGCGATCATGATGAAGACGCCGGCGACGAAGACGTACGTCGGGATGGCGAAGAGCTTGCCCGACTCCTTCACGCCACGCAGGTTCATCACCGTGAGGAGCACGATGACGGCGACGGCGCAGAGGACCTTGTGCTCCACGACGAACGGGACCGCCGAGCCGAGGTTCTCGATGCCCGAGGAGATCGACACCGCCACGGTCAGGACGTAGTCGACGAGCAGGGCGCTCGCGACGGTGAGCCCGGCCTTGGGTCCGAGGTTGGTGTTGGCGACCTCGTAGTCGCCACCACCACTCGGGTAGGCGTGCACGTTCTGGCGGTACGACGCGACGACGGTGAACATCAGCACGACGACGGCGACAGCGATCCAGGGGCTGAAGTGGTACGCCGACACACCCGCGATCGAGAGGACGAGGAGCACTTCTCCCGGGGCATAGGCCACGGAGGAGAGCGGGTCGGACGCGAACACCGGTAGAGCGATGCGCTTCGGCAGGAGGGTTTCTCCGAGCCGGTCGCTGCGCAGTGCGCGCCCGATGAGGATCCGTTTGGGCACGTCGGTCAGTTTGGACACGCAGAGGATCGTAAGCGTTCGAATGGGTGCCCGCCCACCCACCACCCCCTAACCGCGCCGGTTAGCCACGACGCGCCGCCGGGGGCTCCGCCCAATGCCCGGAAACCGGACGGCCGTCGGTGGTCTGCGGTGCTTGCGGCACCTCCCGCGCCCCGTACCGCTCGGCCACCCGCTGCTCGGCGCGGTGGATCGCACGGGAGGGCCACCAGGTGGCACGGCCGAGGAGCAGCAGCGCCGCCGGCAGGATCATGATGCGGATCACGAACGCGTCGAGCAGGACGGCCGCCGCGAGGACGAAGCCCATCTGCTTCATCTCCAGGATGTGCAGCATCACGAAGCTCGCGAAGACGGTGACCATGACGATCGCGGCACTCGTGACGACCTTGGCCGACGAGCCGATGCCCTCGATGACGGCCTGCCGGGTGGGTACGCCGTTCAGCGCGGCCTCCCGGATCCGGCTGACCACGAAGACCTGGTAGTCCATCGAGAGCCCGAAGAGGATCACGATGAGGAAGAGCGGCACCCGCGAGGAGATCCCGCCGAGCGAGACGAACGAGAGCAGTTCCTCGGCCCACTTCCCCTGGAAGACCAGGACGAGCAGTCCGAGCGCGGAGGCGGCGGAGAGCAGGTTCAGCACGATGCCGAGCAGTCCGAGGATCACCGAGCGGAACGCGACGACCGTCATGGCGAAGGTCATCAGGAGCAGGAAACCGAGGACGAGCGGCAGCTTCTGGTTCTGGTGTTCCACATAGTCCGTGCCGCGCGGCACCTCGCCGGTGACGGCCGTCTCGACGCCGGGCAGCTTGCCCACGGTGGCGGGGAGGTGGTCGTCGCGCAGGTGGTCGAGGGAGGCGACGGCCTTGTCCGAGTACGTGGCGTGCGGGGCGTTGAGCTCCAGTGTGGTGGTCCTGCGGTCCTTCGATGTGCGCAGGAGCGGAGCCGCGGAGGGGTGCGCGAACAGCGGGTCGGCCTGCGCCCTGCGGTCCAGCGCGGTCAGGGCGTCGCGTACCTCGCCGGCCTGCGAGGCCTCGGCCCGCACCACGACCTGGTGCCGGACGCGCTGCTCGGGGAAGGCGTCGAGCAGTCGGTCGTACCCCTGCATGGCCGGGATGTCGCGCGAGAAGCTGTCGCGCGCCGGGTCCTTGAGCTCGATGTCCAGGGCGGGCAGCGCCAGGCCGAGCAGGACGAGGACGGAGAGGCCGAGGGTGAGCGCGGGGCGCTTGCGGGCCGGGGTCAGCAGCGCGTTCCAGGCCCGTCCGGGCTTCTTCTCGCCGTACGTCCTCACCGGCTTGCCCTGCGCCTGCCGATTCAGCGCCCGGCGTTCCGTGCGCCGGCCGAGCTTGACGAGCAGCGCGGGGAGCACGGTCACCGAGCTGACCACGGCGACGCCCACGACCAGGATGGTGCCGGTGGCGAGGGAGTCGAAGATGACGTCGCCCGCGAGGTAGAGGGCGGCGGTGGAGACGATCACGGCGAGTCCGGAGACCACGATCGCGCGGCCCGCGGTGGCCGCGGCCGCCTCGACCAGAGCCTCGGAGGTGAGGCGGCCGCCCGCGCGGGCCCGTTCCTCGCGCTCACGCTTGAGGTAGAAGAGCGTGTAGTCGACGCCGACCGCCATGCCGATGAGCAGGATCATGTTCATCCCGACGCCGGTGTCGGGCAGCAGGTGCGAGGCCAGCATCGCCAGGCCCATGGTCGCCATGATCGAGGTGATGGCGAGGAGCAGCGGTACGCCGACCATGACCACGGAGCCGAAGACCAGGGCGAGCGTGATCAGCGTGATGGGAAGCGTGATCGTCTCGGAGAAGGCGAGGTCCTCGCCCCGCTGGTCGTTGACGCCCTTGCTCACCGAGGCGGCGCCGGTCTCCTCGATCACCAGGCCCGGGTGGGCCTTCTTGACCTGCTCGGTCTGGGCCTGGAGCGGGATGACGTTCTTCTTGCCGTCCTGGTCGGGCCCGTTCAGCTCCACCTGGATCCGCAGGACGCGTCCGTCCTCGGAGCGGACCGGGGCCGCGACCGACGCGACCTCCGACAGCGACTTCATCCGGGTGGTGACGTCCTTGACGGCGGCGTCGGCCGCCGCCTTGTCCAGCGGCCCCGATTCGGAGCGGATCAGCACCTGCTCCGTGGGCCGCAGCTGGACGCCGCCCTCGGTCGCCAGGGCCTCGGCGCGTCCCGCCTCCCCCACGCGGTAGTCCTCACTGCTCGCGCTGTTCATGCCGGTGGCGATGCCGCCGCCCAGACAGAGCACCACGAACACCAGCCAGCCGATGATCGCGCGCCCCGGATGCAGCGCGCTCCATCTGGCCACGCCCACCGTGACCGATCGCTTCCCCATGACCATCCCCACCCCTTCGCGGGCTCCCGAGCCCGGCACGGTCCTTCACGTCCTTCATGTGTAAGTTGAGACTGACAGGTGAAGGAACGAGCCGTCAACTGTCATTCGATGCCGGGCGGAGGTGGATTGACAGTGGTTCCCGTCATGCGTAAGTCTTGGCTGACAGGTTTGGCCGACAGGCTTCGGGACCAGTGAGAACACCAGCGAGAAGGCGGGCCATGGACAGCGAAGAGCTGCTCGCCTTTCTCTCCGCCGTCGGCCACGCCCAGCGGATCCGGATCATCACCGAGCTCGCCCCGGGGCAGCTGTACGTCAGCGAACTGGCGCGGCGGCTCGGCGTCTCCCGGCCCCTGCTCTACATGCACCTCGAACGTCTGGAGAAGGCCGGTCTCGTCGTCGGCCGCCTGGAACTCTCCGACGACGGCAAGGCGCTCAAGTACTTCGAACTGGCGCCGTTCGACGTGCGCCTGAATGTGGACACGATCCTCGCGGCCGTCCGGGAGGACGCGTCCGACGAGGCAGGACAGCACTCACCTGAGGGGTCTTAATGGACGACGTGATCATCCCGGTCGCCTTCTTCCTGATACTCGCCGGCGCGGTCGTGTCGGTCGCCTACTTCCAGTCGCAGCGCAACCGCGAGCGTGACCGCCAGTGGGCCGAGGCGATGGAGCAGTACCGCGAGGTCGTCGAGCGCGCCAGGTCGGAGCAGGAAGCGGCGCGGCTGCAGATCGTCGAGCTCAGCTACCGGCTCAAGAACGTCGAGGGCCTGCTGCGCAGCGTGGACTGAGCCCGTACCGGCCCCCGCGAGCACCGGCAGGTGCACGGGGGTGCCCTCCGCGGACCGTGCGTGTGTAGCTTGGGCGTCGGTCTGAGACGCTTTTACCGTTCAGCCTGAGCAAAAAGTATTGACACAGCCGGAAGGACGGGCGTGCACATCGTCATCATGGGCTGCGGGAGAGTCGGATCCGCTCTCGCGCAGACCCTGGAACAACAGGGGCACACGGTCGCCGTGATCGACCAGGACCCCACCGCCTTCCGCCGTCTGGGCTCCGGCTTCGGCGGCCGTCGCGTCACCGGCATCGGCTTCGACCAGGACACCCTGCGCGAGGCCGGCGTCGAAGAGGCGGGCGCCTTCGCCGCGGTCAGCAGCGGCGACAACTCCAACATCATCGCCGCCCGTGTGGCCCGCGAGATGTTCGGCATCGAGAACGTCGCCGCCCGCATCTACGACCCGCGCCGCGCCGAGGTCTACCAGCGCCTTGGCATCCCCACCGTCGCCACGGTCCGCTGGACCGCCGACCAGATGCTGCGCAGGCTGCTGCCCTCCGGGGCCGAGCCGCTGTGGCGCGACCCCACCGGCGGCGTACAGCTCGCCGAGGTGCACGCGTCCGCGTCCTGGATCGGCCACAAGATCAGTGAACTGCAGGAGGAGACCGGCGTACGCGTGGCCTTCCTCACCCGGCTGGGCGAGGCGGTCCTGCCGACCTCGCAGACGGTGCTCCAGGAGGGCGACCTGGTGCACGTGATGATGCGCACCGACGAGGTCGAGAAGGTCGAAGCGGCGTTCGCCGAAGGCCCCGAGGAAGGCGGTCACTGATGAGGGTCGCCATTGCCGGAGCAGGCGCGGTGGGACGTTCCATCGCCGGTGAGCTCCTGGAGAACGGGCACGAGATTCTGCTCATCGACAAGGCGCCGACCGCCATCTCGGTCGAGCGCGTCCCGCAGGCCGAGTGGCTGCTCGCCGACGCCTGCGAGATCACCTCACTCGACGAGGCGGCGCTCCAGCGCTGCAACGTGGTGATCGCCGCGACCGGCGACGACAAGGTCAACCTCGTCGTCTCGCTCCTCGCGAAGACCGAGTACGGCGTGCCGCGGGTCGTCGCCCGCGTGAACAACCCCAAGAACGAATGGCTCTTCAACGAGTCCTGGGGCGTCGACGTCGCGGTCTCGACCCCGCGTCTGATGTCCGCGCTCGTCGAGGAGGCGGTGAGCGTCGGTGATCTCGTACGCCTGCTGCGCTTCAGCCACGGCGACGCGAACCTCGTCGAGCTGACCCTGCCGCCCGAGTCGGCGCTCGCGGGCACGACGGTCGGCGACGTCCAGTGGCCCCAGGACACCTCGCTCGTGACGATCATCCGCGGAACGCGCGTCCTCGCGCCGACCCCGGATGATTCCCTCGAGGCGGGGGACGAGTTGCTGTTCGTCGCGGCCCAGGCCCGCGAGGAGCAGCTGGAAGACCTGCTGTCGGTGCGCAGGGAGGAGACGGCGAGTTGATCGCCGCCCTCACTCGTACGTGACGAGGGGGCCGCCCGGAGTATCCCGGGCGGCCCCCTCGTTCAGTTCTGGCTAGGCCTCGCGGCGGTGCTGCCCGGCGCCGGCCTTGCGCTCTTCCTCCGCCTTCTCGGCCGCTTCCATCTCCGCGAAGACGTCGATCGGCGGCGGAGCCTTCGCCAGGAAGACCCAGGTCAGCCAGACGGCGAGCAGGAAGGGCGGGATCTTCAGGGCGATCAGGACCCAGCCGAACTGGGTCGTGTCCGCCCACCAGTAGAGCGGGAAGAGGATCGCGCACTTGGCGAGCAGGATCAGACCCCAGGCCCAACTCGCCTTGGTGTACGCCTTCTTGCGGCCGGGGTTGCGGGTCCGCCAGGAGAGGTTCTCCTTGAAGACCGGGCCGAGGATCAGGCCGATCAGCGGGACGCCCGCGATGGCCGTGATGATGTAGGCGAGGGCGAGGCCCAGGGTGTAGAGCATGCCCGGCAGGTAGAAGTCCTTGGCGTTGCCGGTCATCATCGCGAAGACGACACCGAAGGCAACCCCGAAGACGCCGCTGAAGGCGTGCTTGACGGTGCCCTTCATGACCAGGCGGACCGCCACGAGCACCAGGGACACCGCGAGGGCCGCGATGGCCGACATGTGCAGGTCCTTGTTGATCGTGAAGATCGTCACGAAGAGGAGGCCAGGGACGACGGTCTCCACCATGCCCCGCACGCCGCCGAAGGCCTCGAAGAGCGCGGCCTCGGTCACGGCCCGGGAATCGGCGTCCTGATCCGTGCTTCCTTGGTCCGTCGGCTTGTCGAGGGACGTCACCGGCTACTCCCGTCCGAGGGGTCTGAGTTCGTATTTCGGGTTGAAGAGCACCCGGCGGCCCCGGCTCATCGAGATCCGGCCGGACGCGATCAGCCTGCGCCCCGGCTCTATCCCCACGATGGAGCGCCTGCCGAGCCACACCACGTCCAGAGCCGCGGAGCCGTCGAACAGCTCCGCCTCCAGGGCGGGTACGCCGGCGCGTGGTCGCAGGGTGACCGTGCGCAAGGTACCAGTAACCGTGACTATCTGGCGGTCGTGGCAGTCTCCGATACGGGTGCATCCAGCCGTCTCGGCATCCTCGCGCAGCTCCTCCGACTCCAGATCCTCCTGGGAGGAGGACAGCCGGTCGAGCATGCGCCGGAAACGGCCTGCCGGCTTCTCGGAACCAGGAACAGCACTCATACAGGAAGCGTACCGGGGGTCGCCGACAGCGCCGCAATGGGTGCGCTCATCTGTGCTTATGCCCGCTCAGCCCCGCCTTGACCCTTGACTCATCGCTCGAACCTGTAACCCATTCCCGGCTCGGTGATGAAGTGCCGCGGATGAGCGGGGTCCGCCTCCAGTTTGCGGCGCAGCTGCGCCATGTAGACGCGCAGGTAGTTCGTCTCCGTACCGTACGAAGGGCCCCACACCTCCTGCAGCAGCTGCTTCTGGCTGACCAGACGCCCGGTGTTGCGCACCAGGACTTCCAGGAGGTGCCACTCGGTGGGCGTCAGGCGTACGTCGCGTCCACCGCGGTTGACCTTCTTGGCGGCCAGGTCGACCGTGAAGTCCCCCGTGTCCACCATCACGTCCTCCTCGCCCGCTCCGGTGGGCTCGGCCCTGCGGACGGAGGCACGGAGCCGGGCCAGGAGTTCGTCCATGCCGAAGGGCTTGGTGACGTAGTCGTCGGCGCCCGCGTCGAGCGCCTCGACCTTCTCGTCCGAGCTGTGCCGCGCGGAGAGCACCAGGATGGGGACGCGCGTCCAGCCGCGCAGACCCCTGATGACCTCGACGCCGTCCATGTCGGGCAGACCGAGGTCGAGCACGATCACGTCGGGGTGGCGAGCGGCGGCGAGCTGGAGCGCGGTGGCTCCGTCCGGGGCCGCGTCCACCTCGTACTTGCGCGCCTTCAGGTTGATCACGAGGGCGCGTACGATCTGCGGCTCGTCGTCGACCACGAGCACCCGGGTCATCCGTACCTGCCTTTCGGGCTTGTGGGTCTTGTCGGTGGCGGTGTTCATGAGACGGCCCGGGCGGAGAGGTCCGGCAGCGCCGGCGGTCCGCCCGCCGCCGCCCGCAGGGTGAGGACCATGGTGAGGCCGCCGCCGGGGGTGTCCTCGGCCTCCAGCGTGCCGCCCATGGACTCCACGAAGCCGCGGGCGACCGCGAGGCCCAGGCCCACGCCCGCGCCGCGCGGAGCGTCACCGTAGCGCTGAAAGGGCTCGAAGATGCGGTCCTTGGCGGCATCGGGGACGCCGGGGCCGCGGTCCACGACCCGTAGTTCGACGCGGTCGCCGAGCGTGCTCGCGGAGACCAGGACCGGTTCGGCGGCGCGGCTGTACTTGACCGCGTTCTCGACGATGTTGGCGACCGCGCGCTCCAGGAGGCCCTTGTCCACGGAGACCATCGGCAGCGTCTCGGGGATGTCGAGGTCCGCGCTGCCGTCGGGGACCCCGCCGAGCGCCATCGGGACGACCTCGTCGAGGTCGATCGCGCGGATCAGCGGGGTGACGGTGCCGGTCTGCAGGCGGGACATGTCCAGGAGGTTGCCGACCAGGTGGTCCAGGCGGTCGGCGCCGGCCTCGATGCCTTCGAGGAGCTCGGCCTGGTCCTCCTCGGACCACGCCACGTCGTCGGAGCGCAGGGAGGTGACGGCTGCCTTGATGCCCGCGAGGGGCGTACGCAGGTCGTGGCTGACGGCGGCGAGCAGCGCGGTGCGGATGCGGTTGCCCTCGGCGAGGGTCCGGGCCTGCTGTGCCTCGTCCCGCAGGCGCTGGCGGTCGAGGACCACGGCGGCCTGCGCGGCGAACGCGGCGAGCACCCTGCGGTCCTCGGCGGGCAGCACCCGGCCGGACAGGGCGAGCGCCATGTGGTCGCCGACCGGCATGTCCACGTCCGCGTCCTCGGGGCGCTCCAGCGTGCGGCCCTCGCCGACCCGGCCCGCGCAGGTCCAGGGGGCGACGTCGCTCGCGCGCTCCAGGAGGGCCACCGAGTCCATGCTGAAGGTCTCGCGCACGCGTTCGAGGAGGGCGTCCAGGCTCGTCTCGCCGCGCAGCACGCTGCCCGCGAGAAAGGAGAGTATCTCCGACTCCGCGCGCAGCCTGGCGGCCTGGTGGGTGCGGCGGGCGGCGAGGTCCACGACGGAGGCCACGGAAATCGCGACGCCCACGAAGACGATGATCGCGACGATGTTCTTGGAGTCGGAGATCGTCCACAGGTGCCGCGGCGGCGTGAAGTAGTAGTTCAGGAGCAGCGAGCCGAACGCCGCCGAAGCCAGGGCCGGCAGCAGACCGCCGAGCAGCGCGGCGGCGACGGTGAGCGTCAGGAACAGCAGCATGTCGTTGGCGAGACCGAGGTCCGCGTCGACATGGGTGAGGAGCAGCGTCAGGAGCGCCGGGCCGCCCACGCCCACCAGCCAGCCCCAGATGCTCCGGGACCGGCCGAGCCGCGCCCCGCGCGCCACGGGCAGCCCGCGCCCCTTGGCGACCTCGTCGTGCGTGACGATGTGGACGTCCAGGTCGGGGCCCGATTCGCGGGCCACCGTCGCGCCGACGCCGGGTCCGAAGATGTACTGCCAGGTCTTGCGGCGCGAGGAGCCGAGGACGATCTGGGTGGCGTTGACGCCGCGGGCGAAGTCGAGCAGCGCGGCCGGTATGTCGTCGCCGATGACGTGGTGGAAGGTGCCGCCCAGGTCCTCCACCAGGGTGCGCTGGACCGCGAGCTCCTTGGGCGAGGCCGCGGTCAGGCCGTCGCTGCGGGCGATGTAGACGGCGAGGATCTCGCTGCCGGAGCCCTTGGCCGCCATCCGGGATGCGCGGCGGATCAGCGTGCGGCCCTCAGGTCCGCCGGTGAGCCCGACGGCTATGCGCTCACGGGCCTGCCAGGTGGAGCGGATGTCGTGCTCGCCGCGGTACTGCTGGAGGTATTCGTCGACCCGGTCGGCGACCCAGAGGAGCGCGAGTTCGCGCAGGGCGGTGAGGTTGCCGGGCCGGAAGTAGTTGGAGAGGGCCGCGTCGACGCGGTCGGGCTTGTAGATGTTGCCGTGCGCCATGCGGCGGCGCAGCGCCTGTGGCGACATGTCGACGAGCTCGATCTGGTCCGCGCGCCGCACCACTTCGTCCGGCACGGTCTCGCGCTGGCGTACGCCGGTGATCGACTCGACGACGTCGCCGAGGGACTCCAGGTGCTGGATGTTCACGGTCGAGACGACGTCGATGCCCGCGGTGAGGAGCTCCTCGACGTCCTGCCAGCGCTTGGCGTTGCGCGAGCCGGGGACATTCGTGTGCGCCAGTTCGTCCACGAGGGCGACGGCGGGCGCGCGCCGCAGGACGGCGTCGACGTCCATCTCGGTGAAGAGGGTGCCCCGGTGGTCGAGCTCTGTGCGGGCCACCTGCTCGAGGCCGTGCAGCATCACCTCGGTGCGCGGCCTGTCGTGGTGCTCCACGAAGGCGACCACGCAGTCGGTGCCGCGCTCGATGCGGCGGTGCGCCTCGGACAGCATCGCGTACGTCTTGCCGACGCCCGGTGCCGAACCGAGGTATATCCGAAGCTTGCCGCGTGCCATGGCCCCATTGTCTTCCCGATACTGCTGTGTACGCAGAGTCGACCTTACGGCCAACATTGCTCGCAAAACGGACGAAGGTGTACCCGCGGGCGCACCTTGACACAACCCTGATGTGGCGGGCCCCGGAGGTCAGCGCCCGACGATCTCGCCGTCGCGCAGCTCCAAGACGCGGTCGGCGAGGTCGAGCAGCGCCGCGTCATGGGTGGCGACCAAGGCGGTGACGCCCTCGGCGCGGACGACGGCACGCAGCAGCTCCATCACGGCGAGCCCGGTCTCGGCGTCCAGTTGCCCGGTGGGCTCGTCAGCGATGAGCAGGGCGGGCTTGTTGGCGAGCGCGCGGGCGATCGCCACGCGCTGCTGCTGCCCTCCGGAGAGCTCGCCCGGCCGCTGCTCGGCGTGGTCGGACAGACCGACGAGGGCGAGCAGCAGCGCGACGCGCTCCTCACGCGCGTGGGGGTCGGTCTTCCGGAGCCGAAGGGGTACGCCGACGTTCTCGGCGGCGGTGAGGATCGGGATGAGCCCGAACGACTGGAAGATGAAGCCGACACGGTCGCGGCGCAGCTCCAGGAGGCCGTCCTCGCCGAGTCCCGCGAGGTCGAGCCCCTCTACGGTGATCTGGCCGGCGTCCGGGGTGTCGAGCCCGCCGACGAGGTTGAGCAGCGTGGTCTTGCCGGACCCCGACCGCCCCTTCAGGGCGAGCAGCTCGCCGCGCGGGACGGCGAAGGAGACGCCACGCAGGGCGTGCACGGCGGACGCGCCGCTGCCGTACGTCCGGTGCAGGTCCTCGACGACGATCGCGCGCTCGGTCATGCCCACCCCCCGTGCGGCCCTGTGGGGCCGGGCGCCAGTATGGTCACCGCGCGCCCGGCCCAACAAGGTCCGTATCAGCTCGGGTTGTCCGCGTGGGTCAGGGTCTCCCAGGCGACGAACAGGTTGTTGGAACCTGCCGGGCGGTTCTTCTCGGTGAGCTTCTGGGTGTTGCTCATGGCGTGGCCGAGGCGGTGGTGCAGCGCGTTGTAGCCGACCTCGGTGACGGGCCCGAGGCCCCGGTGCACCGATCCGCCGCAGAGCGAGCTCGGCGGGGCCTCGCCCAGTTCGTACTTGGCGTGGAAGCCGAGCCCTTGGCGCAGCCGTTCGCCGACGTCCGTCTTGTAGAGGTCGTCGCCCTGGATGCGGCTGGTCTCGGCGACATGGGAGATCGCGGAGAGCCCGTATCCGGTGTGGGTGAAGTCGCGGCACGTCTCCTGGGAGAGCCCGGTGGTGAAGGTGCCCTGCCCCTGCCAGTACTTGACGATCTTGGCGCGGGTGTCCAGGTTCTGGCTGGGCACGGTCTTGGGCAGCGCGCCGTCGGAGGCGAGGTAGACGTAGGCGGCGGTGCGCGTGCGGAACTTCGCCATCGCCTTGTCGTAGGACCCCTTGTCCTCGATGAAGACGGAGATGCCGATGGCGGCCTCCATCATCGACAGCTCCCAGTTGCCGTTGGAGTTGGAGCCGTTGATGATCTCGGGCAGGTAGACGTCGCGCAGCATGGTCGCGAAGCGGCCCGAGTTGGCCCAGCCGCCGGTGTACGTGTGCTTGATGATCTCGGCGGCCCTCGGCCAGGACGATCCCGCCCAGCCGGCCTGCAGCGGGGCGTTGCTGTTGGTGTGGTCCTTGATCGTGCCGGACCAGGCGTCCATCAGCTCGATGGACTTCTTCGCGTAACGGTCGTCACGGGTGAGATACCAGGCGAGGGCCGTGGTGTACGCGGCCATCGCGTCCTCGCGCTCGTCGGTGCAGCCGTAATTGGGGTCGGAGTAGGAGCCGCATTCGACGACCGCGCGGGGCTTGGGCGTGCGCGAGAGGGAGGCGTACTTGCTGCCCATCATCTGGTCGTAGGCGCCCTTCCAGGGCTGGGCGCCGGCGTTGACCTTCTCCCTGGTGAAGTCCAGCTGACCGCGGGAGACGGTGACTCCGGGGTGCGCGAACGTGCTCGGCGCGGCGTCGGCGCGCTCGGCGCCGGGCCAGGCCAGGAGGGCGGCGACCAGTGCGGTCACCACGGAGGCGAGGGTCGCGAGGACTGCCGTGCGGGGTCTGCGGTGGTGGCGCACGGGTGTGGGGGTGTCAGCCATGCGAAGGGCCATCCATTCTCGTATGTGAACGTCAAGTGCCTTTCTGAACACGCGTGTTGGGCCGTGACCATAGGTACGGACCTGACGTCCGTCAAGGTGTACGTCAGTGGTGTCCTGTATGTAAGGGCGGGTGCCGTCCGCGCAGAGCGGCGGACGACCTGCTCAAGCGCCGGGCGGGGAGGAATCCGGGTCTTCGCCCCAGACCCCGATGTGGTCCGGCTCCTCCGTGAGCCGTACGCGCCCGCGCAGCCCGTAGCGCTCCACGTAGTCGCGCGGCAGCTGCAATCGCCCGGCTCGGTCCAGAACCGTGAACTCTTCGCCCGCGCCGCCCCGTTCACGCAATGTCTCCGTGGCCGTACGGCCGTCCCGGATGCGCACCGTGCGGCGGACCTGGCCGGAGACGAGCGGATCGTGCGTGACCACCAGGACGGTCGTCCCGAGTTCCTCGTTGGCGCGGCGGAGGGCGGCGAACACCTCCTCGCCACTGGCCGTGTCCAGCTCCCCGGTGGGCTCGTCGGCGAGCAGCACGCGCGGGGCGTTGGCGGTGGCGACCGCCACGGCGACGCGCTGCTGCTCGCCGCCGGACAGCTCGGCTGGCCGCCTCGCACCGCAGTGCGCGACGCCGAGCACGCCGAGCAGTTCGGCGGCCCGCGCCGCGCGTTCACCTCGGGGCACGCGCGCGTACCTCATCGGCAGCGCGACGTTCTCCAGGGCGGTGAGGTACGGCAGCAGATTGCGCCCGGTCTGCTGCCACACGAAGCCGACGGTGTTCCTGCGGTAGCCGAGGCGCTCGCGGCGCCCCATGGAGAGCAGATCGTGCCCGGCGACCCTGGCCCGGCCCGCGGTCGGCAGGTCGAGTCCGGAGAGGATCGACAGGAGGGTGGACTTGCCGGACCCGGACGCTCCCACGAGCGCCACGCACTCCCCCTCGCCGACCACCAGGTCGAGTCCCTGGAGGGCCTGTACCTCCACCTTCTCGGTGCGGTAGACGCGTACGAGGTTGTCGCAGACGACAAGTCCCTCGTCCTGTGCGGGACGGCGCGCGGCGTTCGCGCGAGCCTCCAGATCGGCGAGCTCAGTCATCGTTCCTCCCCAGTCGCAGCACCGCTCCGAGCCCCTTTCGCCGCCCCAGCCACGTCTCCACACCCACCGCGACGGCCACCAGGGTGACGGTGCCGGCGGCGAGCACCGCCGTGAACAGGGCGTCGGTCCGCAGGGCGGGCGCGGTGGGCCCGCCGGTGAACACCCGCAGGTCGAGGGCAGGGCCGAGCAGTCCGGGCAGGGTCAGACCGAGCACGACACCCCCGGCCACGGCCGCGAGCACCATGGGCAGCAGTTGGAGCAGATGCAGCCCGGCGGTGGCCCGCCCGCCGAGCCCCAGCGTGCGCAGCCGGGCGGCGGTGCTGCCGCGTGCCGGCGCGGACAGCAGGAGTTCGAGGACGAGGGCGAGCAGCGCGAGGAACACAGCCACGGCGGTGCAGGCGGTGTGCGCGACGGTCATGGCCACGATCAGACCGTCCTCCTCGGCCTCGGACTGCTCCTCGGCACGGATCCGCAGCTCTCCGGTGGCGGCGCCGGGTGCGGCGCGCGGGACGACCGAGCGCAGCTCACCGGCGTCCAGTCGCGGGCCGTACAGGAGCAGGGCGGACTCCTCGAACTCGCTCGCGTCGAAGCCCTTGAGGTCCCCGTTGTCGGCGAGCAGGAGGTGGTCCCTCGCCTCGGTGGAGGAGCGTACGGGGCCCAGAGCGGGGTCGCGCCGCACGGCCTCGGGGAGGGTGCCCACGACGCGCAGGCGGCGCTCCTTGCCGTGCACGGTGATGGTCAGCACGTCCCCCGCGTCGGCGGCGTCGGCGAGCACACGGATGTCACGCCCGCCGCCTTTGGCCCTGCCTTCGCCGAGACCGGCGTCCCGCAGCGCGCGAGCCGCCGCCGAACTCCCCGCGGCGGACCGCAGTTGTGTGCCGTCGACGCCCACCAGGCTCGCGATCCCGTACCGCCCGCCGTCCGTGGCGCTCACCGGATCGACCCGCAGCTGCCGCACCGCCACCGTCGCCCGCACGCCACGCGCGCGTGCCAGGCGCCCCGCGGTGTCAGGGTCGCGCCCCGCTCCGAGGAAGGAGGCATCGGCGCCCACCCGCCAGGCGGCGGTGTCCCGCCGCCCCTCCGTGAGCGTCTCCGCGACCAGGCCGCCGAACACGGCACCGGCCAGCGTCACCACCAGGACGAGCAGGGCGAGCGCCCGCGCGGGGGCCTCCTTCGCGGCGCCGCGGAGCGCGACGAGGGCCACGGCTCCGCGGCCACGGACGGCCCGGCGGGCGACGAGGCGCACCGGCCACGGGTAGAGGCGCACCAGCACCACGACCGTGGCGAGCCCAAGGAGTACGGGGACGGCGGCGAGCAGGGGGTCACCGCCCGCCCCGCCCGCCGTCCCGCGGGCCCGCAGCGCGAGGACTCCCGCGAGAGCGAGGGCCACCACACTCACCTCGGCGACGACGCGGCGGCCGCCGCTCGTCCCCTTGTCCCGCAGCAGGGCCCGGTCGCGGACGGCCCACCAGGTCAGCAGGGGCTGCACGAGCCACGCGCCCAGGGCGACGAGCAGCCCTCGCCCGTACGCCGCCGACACCCCCGGCAGTACCGAGGCGGCCGCGCACCCGCCCACGAACCCCAGCAGCACGGCCGGCGCGGTCACCGCTGCACGCCCCAGGGCGATCCCCGGGGCCGACGCCCCACGCGCGCGTCGCAGCCGATGCGCGTCGAGGCGTCGGCGTACGGAGAGCAGCGCGCCGACGACCACGGTGGCCAGCCCCACCGCCGTCACCGAGGCGAGCGCGAAGGAGATCACGACACTGCCCTGCCGCCACTGCGCCCGGAACTCGTCCAGGGCGTCCGGCAGTTCGGTGGCGGTCTCCGCCTGGGCGGCCGGATGCGCACCGATGGCGCAGTACATGCCGCCACCGGCCACCCCCATCTCGCACGTGACGTTCCGTACGGACTCCGGGTAGCGAAGCATGTGACGCTCGAAGTCGCGCTGCCCCTGGCCGCCGACGTGGCGCGCGGCGTTCTCGCCGGGGTCAAGGCGCATGCCCCACGTCACGGTGAGGTCGGCATCGGCCTGGCTCTGCAGCACTTCGACGCCCCGCGGGGCGAGCAGGGCGCCCGCGTACCGCACCGCCCCGCCCCGCGGTTCCCGCCCCGTCCGCGCGAGCAGGGGCTGCTCGCGCCAGAGCCGCCGCTCGCCATCGGCGGCGTAGAACCCGACGACCCGCGCCGGAGCGTCCGCGATCTCCAACGCCCCAGGACCGAGCCGGAGTTCCTGCCCGAGCCGCAGCTTCAGGGCGTCACGGGTACGGGTGGAAACGGCGATCTCCACGACGCGTCCCCTGGCGGCGGGGGGCCGTCCAGCGGCGTACGCGGAGCGGGGCGGGGCATCGCTCGCGTACACGAGGGACAGCGTGGTGCCGTCGCGGGTGCGTACGCCGGGCAGGGCGATGCGGGTGGAGTCGCGCAGGAGTTGCCCGCGGAGGGCGGCGGGGGTGGCGTTCTCGACGATCTTCGAGTACCTCCGCAGATCGGCGTCCAGGGTGCTCTCCGCCCCGGGCCGCTTCTCCTCCGGTCCGAACCGCATCCGGTGGGTGATTCCCGGGGCGTCGCGCTGCACCTGCTCAAGCCGGTGCCCCAGGGCGTGCCCCGAAGCCACCTCCAGCAGACCCGGCCCACCGGCAGCGAGGCCGCAGAGCACGAGAACCACGAGGGCCAGACCCCCGAGAGCCCCCAACTCCTCCCGCACCACGCCCCTAACCCGCATCAGCCCTCCCCACCTGGCAGTGCAGGACGAAGGGGGGAACGTGGAGGTGTGTCCGCCCGAAGCCCGGCTCCCGGGACTCCAGAGCCGAAGCACCCCACCGGCCACCGGACGACGGCGAGCGCGGCAGACGCAGACCGACGCCACCCCGCACCCGCGAACACCTCAGCCGCCCCGCAGGCCCCCTCACGTGTCCTCCCCCGCCCGGAGAACCCGCCCCAGATCCACCCGCCCGAGGACCCGCACCACCCCACTCACCACCCCGCACACCACCAGCGTCACTCCGCCCGCCACCACCCACACCCGCACCCACGGCACCTCGGTGAGCAGTTCGGGAAAGACCGGGTCCCCGGCCGCGTCCACCGTCACCACGGGCATGATCACCGCGGCGAGGCCCGCTCCGAGGAGCGAGCCGAGGAGCGCCGCCACGCCCGCCAGCGCCAGCTGTTCCGTCCACAGGTACGCGGCGAGTTGGCCCCTTCGCAGTCCCAGGGCCCGCAGCAGCGCGAACTCCCGTTCCCTGGCCCGCGCCGCGAGCACCGTATGCAGCGTGAAGGCGATGACGGCGAACGCCGGTGCGAGGGCGAGGCAGAGCCAGAGGCCGCCACGGGCGCCCCGCCGCAGCGGGTCCTCACCGAGGGCCACGCGCGCGTGCGGCACGTCCACGGCTGTTCCGAGCCGAGGGCTGTCCCGCACCGCCTCCCAGGCGGCGCCGGCGTCACCGCGCACGGCCCCCGCCCACCACGCGCTCTCCGGCCCCGGCAACGCCCCGCTCAGCACCCATTGGGCCGCCATCGCCCGCGAGTCGGCAAGCAGTCGGGGGCGGTCCCGCGCCTCGCCCGGCACCGCCTCGATCCGTCCGACGATCTTCAGCCGGGCACTGCCACCCGTGCCGCGCCGCACCGTCACGACGTCCCCGACCCGCACCGCCCCGGAGTCCAGCAGCGCGCGATCGGCGAGAGCGGGCGTCGCGGGGCGGCCCTTGGCGCTGTCCGTGCCGAGCCGGACGCTCCACGTCGGGTACTCGAGCCGCGTGTCGGGCCCGCGAAGCACCGCGTCGAGCAGCACTCCGGCTCCAGGCCTGTCGCCGCACAGCACGGGGCCGGGCGCCTTCCCCACCGTCCCGCGCGGCCGCTCGGCCCCGGGACATCCCGCCCCGTACCGGTCCGGCGCGTCCTCGCGCAGGTCACGCCAGTCGGCCTGCCGGGTGAGCCCCGGCACCCGGTCGATCCGCAGACGGTAGGTGCGCCGCACGGTCTCGCCCGCCATGCTCAGGTCGATCTGCAGGATCCGCAGGCCACCGCTTCGTACGGGCACCTTCAACGGAAGGGATCGAGAGTCGCCTTCCTTGAGAAGAAGCGCACTTGAGTGGACCAGACCGTCGTCGTCCTCGAAGAAGACCGTCAGCCGCACCGGCACGGCGCGACCGGCCCCGTCGGCCGACAACCGCACCCGCAGCGGCAGTTCACGCATGTGACGCGTGCCGCCGACGTCGAGCCCGTGCGCCGGAATCCCCTTCCCCAGCGGCGCGACGAGCTCCCGCACCGGCCGCTCTGCGAGGTCGCCCCGCAGCGAAGGCACAGGCCCGCGCCCGGTGTTGACACCGGTGACGGCCACCGTGTCCTGCCCGATGTATCCCTCCGTGGTCACCACGGGAGTGACCGCGTCGACCCCCGGCAACGCACCGTACGTCGCACGCCGGCTCCCGGCGGGCACGCCCTCCCCCGGTTCGATCCGCAGGTCGGCGCCCACCTGGAAAGCGGCCTGGTCGTGGTCCCCCCGGTCGAGAACGGCGAGGGCGGTGCCGCTCAGGGCCGCGACGGCCAGGGCCAGCGTGACCACCAGGGCGGGCCCGGCGTGCCGTGCCGTGCGCCGGGCGATCTGCCAACCGCCGAGCGGCAGCACGAGCCCCCTGCCCCGCCTGGCCGGCGGCTCGACCAGCCGCGTCAGGAAGGGCAGCAGGCGCAGCACGAGCAGGGCGGCCGCGGTGGTCATCACCACCGGCGCGAACACGAGCACCGGGTCGACGCCGTCACCGGTCACCGGAGAGCGGTACTGCCGCAGCTGCAGCCACCCGAGGACGGCCACCGCCGCCAGCACCACATCGGCCCCCACCCGCTGCGCCCCCGCGAACCTCCCCACCCGCAGCCGAAGCCGGCTCACGGCCTGCCGGTCCCGCGCCAACCGCAGCGTCGGCAGCAGCACCGCGCATCCGTGCACCACGACGGCGAAGGCGGCGGCCACCCAGGCGGCACCGATCGCGGCGGCGTCGGGCACCCCGCCGTGCAGCACCCCCGCGCCTTCGAGGAGCCGCAGCAGCGGTCCCGCGAGGAAGGGCGCGGCCACCCCCACCGGAAGGGCCACCACCGCCCACTGCACCCCGGTCGACAGCACGAGCCGCCGCGTCCCGGCGCCCCGTGCGGCCAGCAACGCCAGCTCCGCGCGGCGGTGTTCGGCGAGTTGCCGCCCGGTGAGCACCAGGGCCGCGACCGCGAGGGCGGCAAGCAGCGTGGCGGGTACGTAGAGCCCCGCGCGGGCCACGGCGATGGGCGTGGTGAGGCGGTCCAGCGCCCTGCGCAGCCCTGCCGAGACCGTCAGTTCCACCGCGGGGTCCGTGCCTCGCAGCACCGAGAGCGAGGCATCGCTGCCTCCGAACCGCCGGGCCCGCTCGGCCAGCGGCGCGATGTCGCCGAGCCGCAGACCCCGCGCTTCGGGCACACCAAGCCACAGCGCGCCCGCGTCCTTCGCGAGGCCGGGCCGCTCTGTGAACGCGCCGCGGGGTACGAGCGCGATGGAGTCGGGCGTCCCGAACGTACTGCTGAGCCCGGCCCAGACCGCGGGCGCGCGCCCCTCGGTCCCGTAGAGCCCGACGACCCGCATCCGCACCGGACGCCCACCAGCGCCGCGCACGAACACCGAGTCGCCCGTGCGGACCGCGAGTTCGGCGGCGAACGTCCTGGTCAGCGCGGTTTCCACCGGCGCGTCGGCGGAGTCGGCGGCGCCCGTGCGCGGCCACCGGCCGGCCACGAGACCGGCGTGCGACCCGGCCCCTTCGAGCGCGACCACGGACATGGTGGCGTCCTCGCGGCGCCGGCCACCTGCCTCGGTCACGGAGAGCTCGTCGTTGCGCGCCGCCGGTGCCCGCAGCGCGAGGCGGGTCCGATGGGGCACCTCGCCGTAGGTGCGGCCGACCGCGGCGCGTACGTCGGCGTCCAGCCGCCGCACACCGTCCGCGTCGTAGCGCCCGGCGACCTCCACGGCGGCTTCCCGGTCCGCGGTGAGGCGCTGGCGTACGCCGCCCTCGACGGCCTTCTCGGTCAGCGCGGCGAGGGCCGCGAGGACGGTGGCCGCCAGCAGGACGGCAAGCCCGGCTGCCCCGAGCACCATCCCGTGGTACCGGCCGCTTCGCACCACGGCGGGCACGCGCCGTCCGCTCACCGCACCGGTCTCCCCCCGCGTGACCGGCACAGTATGGACGTACGCGATTGTGGCCCGCAATGCTTCGGTCGCTGTGACCGAATCACCATGAGCCACAAGGGAGTTGAGGGAGGATCAGCTCCTGGGATCAGCTCTTGCCGGCGAAGATCAGCTCCTGTCGGCGAAAATCAACCCCTGCCGCCGGCAAGCTCCTTCAGCGCCACATTGAGCTGGAGGACATTGACGCGGGGCTCGCCCATGAAACCGAGGATCCGCCCGTCGGTGTGCTCGTCGACCAGCTTCTCGACCGTGCGCACGGCAAGTCCGTTCTTCTCGGCCACTCGGTGGGCCTGGAGTTCCGCGTACTCCGGGGAGATGTGGGGGTCCAGCCCCGAGCCGGACGAGGTGACGGCCTCGGCCGGCACGTCCGACGGCTTGACCTGGAAGCCGGCCGTGGAGTTGTCCTTGACCACGGCGGCCTTGGCCTCCTTGACGTTCGCGATCAGGTCCTTGTTGTCACCGGCCAGGTTCGTCGCGCCCGACAGGATCAGGTCGTACCGGGTGTTCACCCCCGCGTCCTGGTTGGAGCCGAGACCGTTGGACGGCCGGGGCTGGAACCACTTCAGGTCGGGCGCGGCGGTCTCCTGGCCCTTCTTCAGCGGCAAGTCGTAGCGCTGCCCGATGAGTTCGGAGCCGACGACCTCGCCCTCGCTCCTGATCTCGGAGCCGTTGGCCTTGTCGTGGAACAGGCCCTGGGCGATCCCGGTGACGGCGAGCGGATAGATGACACCGCAGATCACGGTCAGCACGACCAGGGCACGCAGACCCGCACCCAGCAGCCGTGCCGTACTTGCGACGGAGTTGTTCATGACGATCAGCACGCTTTCAGGAACTACAGCCCGGGGATGAGGGAGATGACCATGTCGATGATCTTGATGCCGACGAACGGCGCGACGAGACCGCCGACTCCGTAGACGCCGAGGTTGCGCCGCAGCATCCTGTCCGCGCTCATCGGCCGGTACCGCACGCCCCTCAGGGCCAGCGGCACCAAGGCGACGATGATCAGCGCGTTGAAGACGACGGCCGACAGAATGGCCGTCTCCGGAGAGGACAGGTTCATGATGTTGAGCTTGTCGAGACCGGGATACACCACGGCGAACATCGCGGGGATGATCGCGAAGTATTTCGCGACGTCGTTGGCGATCGAGAAGGTCGTCAACGCCCCCCGCGTGATCAGGAGTTGCTTGCCGATCTCGACGATCTCGATGAGCTTGGTGGGGTTGGAGTCCAGGTCCACCATGTTCCCCGCCTCCTTGGCGGCCGAGGTCCCGGTGTTCATGGCCACGCCCACGTCCGCCTGGGCGAGCGCGGGCGCGTCGTTCGTGCCGTCACCGGTCATCGCGACGAGCTTGCCGCCTGCCTGTTCCCGCTTGATCAGCGCCATCTTGTCCTCGGGCGTGGCCTCGGCGAGGAAGTCGTCCACGCCCGCCTCGTCCGCGATGGCCTTGGCGGTCAGCGGGTTGTCACCGGTGATCATGACCGTCTTGATGCCCATGCGCCGCAGCTCGTCGAACCGCTCCCGCATGCCTTCCTTGACGACGTCCTTCAGATGGATGACGCCGAGGACACGGGCCCCCTGCTCGTCGTCGGCGGCGACCAGGAGCGGGGTGCCGCCGGCCTGCGAGATCGTGTCGGTCAGGGTCCGGGTGTCGTCGGAGACGGTGCCGCCGTTCCGCGTGACCCAGGCGACGACCGAACCGGCCGCGCCCTTGCGGACCTTGCGCCCGGCGCCGCCCTCGACGAGGTCGACGCCCGACATCCGCGTCTGCGCGGTGAAGGCGACCCACTCGGCCCCCTCCAACTCCCCCTGGTAACGCTCGCGAAGCCCGTACCTCTCCTTCGCCAGGACGACGACGGAGCGCCCCTCGGGCGTCTCGTCGGCGAGCGACGACAGCTGGGCGGCATCCGCGAGCTCGGCCTCGGTCGTCCCGCGCACCGGCACGAACTCGGCGGCCTGCCGGTTGCCCAGCGTGATGGTGCCCGTCTTGTCGAGCAGCAGCGTCGAGATGTCACCGGCGGCCTCGACCGCCCGGCCGGACATGGCGAGGACGTTGCGCTGGACCAGGCGGTCCATGCCCGCGATGCCGATCGCGGACAGCAGCGCCCCGATGGTCGTGGGGATCAGGCAGACCAGGAGCGCGGCAAGCACGATCATGGACTGCTCGGCTCCGGCGTACACGGCGAACGGCTGGAGCGTGACGACGGCGAGCAGGAAGACGATGGTGAGGGACGCGAGAAGGATGTTGAGGGCGATCTCGTTCGGCGTCTTCTGCCGGGCCGCGCCCTCGACCAGGTTGATCATGCGGTCGATGAAGGTCTCACCGGGCTTCGTCGTGATCTTGACGACGATGCGGTCGGAGAGGACCTTCGTGCCGCCGGTGACGGCGGACCTGTCGCCGCCCGACTCCCGGATGACCGGCGCCGATTCACCGGTGATCGCCGACTCGTCGACGCTCGCGACACCGTCGACGACATCACCGTCGCCGGGGATCACGTCGCCCGCCTCACAGACGACCAGGTCGCCGATGCGCAGCGCGGTGCCGGGCACCTGCTCCTCGGCCGTGCCGTTCAGGCGGCGCGCGACCGTGTCGGTCTTGGCCTTGCGCAGGGTGTCCGCCTGCGCCTTGCCGCGGCCCTCGGCCACCGCCTCCGCCAGGTTGGCGAAGATCGTGGTCAGCCAGAGCCAGGCCGCGATCGCCCAGCCGAACCAGTCCCCCGGGTCCTTGACCGCCAGGACGGTGGTGATCACCGAGCCGACGAGCACCACGAACATGACGGGCGACTTGACCATCAGCCGCGGGTCGAGCTTCCGCACGGCGTCCGGGAAGGACTTCAGGAGCTGCTTGGGGTCGAACAGACCCCCGCCGACCCGGCCGCTGTCCTGGTGGCCCTCATGGCCGCCTGGCACGTCCTGGTGCGGCGCGCGGGTGGGAGTAACGATGGACATGGAGCCGGGCTCCTCTGCCTTCTCTGGGTTGATCGGCTTCTCTGTGTTGATCGGCTTCTCTGTATTGATCGGCTTTTCCGTGCCGGTCGCCTTCTCCGTGCCGGTGGTCATGACGCCAGCCCCTCGGCCAGCGGTCCGAGCGCGAGCGCGGGAAAGTACGTGAGACCGGTGATGATCATGATGGTGCCGACCAACAGGCCGGTGAACAGCGGCTTCTCGGTACGCAACGTGCCCGCCGTCGCCGGAATCGGCCTCTGCTCGGCCAGCGAGCCGGCGAGCGCGAGGACGAACACCATCGGCAGGAAGCGGCCGAGCAGCATCGCGAGACCGATCGTGGTGTTGAACCAGTCGGTGTCGGCGCTGAGACCGGCGAACGCCGAACCGTTGTTGTTGGCGCCCGACGTGTAGGCGTAGAGGATCTCCGAGAAGCCGTGCGCCCCGGAGTTGAGCATCGAGTCCTTGGGCGTGGGCAGCGCCATCGACACCGCCGTGAAGCCGAGCACCAGGGCCGGGGTGACGAGGATGTAGCAGGCCGCCAGCTTGATCTCGCGGGTGCCGAGCTTCTTGCCCAGGTACTCCGGCGTACGGCCCACCATGAGCCCGGCGATGAACACCGCGATGATCGCCATGATCAGCATTCCGTACAGACCCGATCCCGTGCCGCCGGGCGCGATCTCGCCCAGCTGCATGCCGAGGAGGTCGAGTCCGCCGCCGAAGCCGGTGTTGGAGGAGTGGAAGGAGTTGACCGCGCCCGTCGACGTGAGGGTCGTGGCGACCGAGAAGATGGCCGACCCGGCGATCCCGAACCGTGTCTCCTTGCCCTCCATCGCGCCGCCCGCGATGTCGAGGGCGGGGGCTCCGTGGTGCAACTCCGTCCACATCATCAGCGCGGTGAATCCGACCCAGATGGTCACCATCGTGGCGAGGATCGCGTACCCCTGCCTGAGGGAACCGACCATCCGCCCGAAGGTCCGCGTGATGGCGAAGGGGATCACCAGGATCAGGAAGACCTCGAAGAGGTTGGAGAATCCGTTCGGATTCTCGAAAGGGTGGGCGGAGTTGGCGTTGAAGTAGCCGCCTCCGTTGGTGCCCAGGAGCTTGATGACCTCCTGCGAGGCCACCGCCCCGCCGTTCCACTCCTGGCTGCCGCCCATGAACTGGCCGACCCCGTGGATGCCCGAGAAGTTCTGTATCGCGCCACAGGCGACGAGGACGACCGCGCCGAGCACCGATATCGGGATCAGAACGCGTACGACACCGCGCACCAGGTCGGCCCAGAAGTTCCCCAGCTCTCCGGTGCGGGAGCGTGCGAAGCCACGCACCAGGGCCACCGCGACGGCGATGCCGACGGCGGCGGACACGAAGTTCTGCACCGCGAGGCCGCCGGTCTGTGCGACGTGCCCCATGGCCTGTTCGCCGTAGTACGACTGCCAGTTGGTGTTCGCCACGAAGGACGCGGCGGTGTTGAAGGCCTGGTCGGGGTCGATCGCCTTGAAGCCGAGCGATCCGGGCAGGGAGCCCTGGAGCCGCTGCAGGAGGTACAGGAACAGCACGCTCACGGCGGAGAAGGCGAGGACTCCGCGCAGGTAGGCGGGCCAGCGCATCTCCGCGTTCGGGTTGGCGCCGATGCCCTTGTAGATCCACTTCTCCACGCGCAGATGCCTGTCGGAGGAGTAGACCCGGGCCATGTGGTCGCCGAGCGGACGGTATGCCAGGGCGAGCGCCACGATCAGCGCCAGGAACTGGAGCACACCGGCAAGAACAGGGCTCATGTCCGTACTCAGAACCTCTCCGGGAACACAAGAGCGAGTACGAGATAGCCAAGGAGGGCGACGGCCACGACGAGACCGACGATGTTCTCGGCAGTCACAGCTTCGCCACCCCCTTGGCGATGAGCGCCACCAGCGCGAAGACCGCGAGCGTGGTGACGACGAAGGCCACGTCGGCCATCGTGTGCTCCTAGATGAGAGAGATGAGATGCGATTGATCCGGCGCCTTGAGCAAACCCCCTCCCTGGCCGGAAAAGACCGCCGTTGACGGCTCCCTTACGTCCGTCGGCACTCCATTGACGGCTTTCTTACGGATGCCTACGCCCCACCGCTCTCACCTGCGAAAACACCGATGGGCCGCACTCCCGTCCGGGAATGCGACCCATCGGCCTGTACTGCTTGTCGAGGGGGAAGTGCCTAGCGCACCTCGGTGATCTCGGGGCCCCGCTGGAGCTGACCCATGCCACCGGAGAAGCGCGAGCCCTCCTGCTGCTCCTGCTGGACAGCGCCCTCGGCGACCATCTGCGCGTCGTCCGGCAGCTTCAGGACGATCGGGTCACGAGGCGCCATCGGGCCGTCACCGCGCACGATGACGGTGTCCCGGAAGATCTGCTCCAGGAGACCCGCGGCCTGCGGCTGCACCGCGCCCTGGCCGGAGATGACCCCGCGCAGGAACCACCGCGGACCGTCGACACCGATGAAGCGCACGACCTGTACGCCGCCCGTGCCGTCCGGCAGCTGCACCGGCACCTGCGCGCGCAGCTCCCAGCCGAGGGGCCCCTCGACCTCGTCGATGACCCCGCCCTGCTGGGTGATGCCCGAGGCGATCTCCTCGCGGACCTCGCCCCAGATGCCCTGCTTCTTGGGGGCGGCGAAGCCCTGCAGCTGGATGGCGCTGTCCTGGAGCACGACGGTCGCGGCGACGATCGCGTCTCCCGCGACCTCCACACGCAGCTCCATGCCCTCGACACCCGGTACGAAGAGGCCACCGAGGTCCACGCGGCCCTCACCGGGCTCCCGGACCTCCGAGACGTCCCAGGGGCCGTCGGGGCGGGGCTCGGGCTCGAGCCGCGCGCGCGACGGCGCCGCGGCCGTGTCGTCGCTGTCAGAACCGTCAGGGCCCTCGACGACCTGCTCGGCCTCGCCCGCCGCGTCCTCGGCGGCACTGTCCTTCTTGCGACGTCCGAACACGTCACTGTCCTTCCCGGTCAGATACGACCGATGCGTATCGATTCCCACCCGTTTTGTCACCCGAGCCGGCGCCCACGGCGGCATGGCCGCCGGTGGACCCGAAGCCCCCCTCGGCCCGCGCCGAGTCGGGAAGCTCCGCCACCTCGCGGAAGCGCACCTTCTCGACCTGCTGGACGACCAGTTGAGCGATCCGGTCGAAGCGCTCGAACCGCACGCGCTCGCGCGGGTCGAGATTCACCACGATCACCTTGATCTCTCCACGGTACCCGGCATCCACCGTCCCCGGGGCATTCACCAGGGCGACACCGCAGCGGGCCGCGAGCCCGGAACGCGGGTGCACGAAGGCCGCGTACCCCTCCGGCAGCGCGACAGACACCCCGGTGGGCAATACCGCCCGCTCGCCCGGGGCGAGTTCGCACGCCTCGGTGGTCCGCAGATCCGCTCCGGCGTCGCCGGGCTGCGCGTACGACGGCAGCGGTACATCGGAGTCGACGCGACGGATCAGCACGTCGAGCTCCGGGCGGGGTGCGGGGGTCACGGGTTCACCTCGAAGGCACGTGCGCGGCGGATCTGGTCCGGGTCGTCCATGGCGGCCCGGATCTCCTCCGGGCGGCCGTTGTCGATGAAGTGGTCGACCTTGACCTCGATGAAGAGGGCCTCGGCGCGGACGGCCACGGGCCCCTCGGGGCCGCCGATCCGCCCGGTGGCCCGGGAGTAGATCTTCCGTCCGGAGACGGCCGTCACCTCGGCCTCGAGGAAGAGCACGGTGCCCAGCGGCACGGGCCGCACGAAGTCGGTCTCGAGCCGGCCGGTCACGGCGATCACCCGCAGCAGCCAGTTCAGCGAGCCGAGCGTCTCGTCGAGCGCCGTGGCGAGCACTCCGCCGTGGGCGAGGCCCGGAGCGCCCTGGTGGGCCTCGCGGACGGTGAACTCGGCGGTGACGCCCACGCCTTCACCGGCACGCGTCGCGAGGTGCAGGCCGTGGGCCTGCCCTTCGCCGCAGCCGAAGCAGTGCTCGTAGTGGGCTCCGATGAGCTCGCCGGGGGCGGGCGCGTCGGGGTGGCGGACGGGCGCTATTGCGTCGGCCGGGGGCGTCAGAGCTGCTGAAGTACCACTCACAGCCGCAGACCTTACCCGCGAGTCCGGTCACACAGCTCATCGTGCCAAGCTTGCGTACATGCAGCCTTACGAAGAACGCCTGACGGCGCCCCGTTCCTGGTGGCTTGTCTCGCTCCTGGTCGGCATCGCGACGGCGCTGATCATGCTCCCCTTCGGCACCCTGCCGCTGCTCGGCGGCCTGGTCGCCGGGACGGCGGTCGCCGCGGTCGTCACCAGTTCGTACGGCTCCCCCCGGATCCGCGTGGTGGCGGGTTCGCTCGTCGCGGGCGACGCGAAGATCCCGGTCGCCGCACTGGGCGAGCCCGAGGTGCTCGACGCGGAAGGGGCGCGCGCCTGGCGCGGCCCGAAGGCCGACCCGCGCGCCTTCATGCTGCTGCGCGCCTACATCCCCACGGCACTGCGCGTCGAGATCACGGACCCGCAGGACCCGACTCCGTACGTGTACGTGTCGACGCGGCACCCCGAGGCGCTCGCGGCAGCGCTCACGGCGGTCCGGACTTCTTCGTAGGGGTCTGCTGCCTTCTCGGTGATCCGCCCCCTAGGGGGGCCGGGGATCCGCTGCCTCGGGGACTGCTGCCGGGGACCTTCATCCGGGTCCTGCCGCGTCAGCGCCCCAGCTCCTCGGGCGGCGTGCCGTGGCGCAGCGGGCGCAGGGGGTCGAACGGCTTCACGGGCTGCTCAAGGGGCGGCAGCTCCGGCAGGGCGTCCCAGGGCACCTGCGACCTCCGCAGGTCCGCACGGACCCGCTCAGCGAGCTTCCTGGTGTCCCGGCGGTTCATCACGGCCCCGACCGCGGCGCCCACCATGAAGGGCATCAGGTTCGGGAGGTTCCGCACCATGCGCTTCATGATCTGCTGGCGCAGCTCGCGCTTCATCTGGCCGCCGAGCGCCGCGTTGATCGACGCGGGCTTGACCACGTCGATGCCGCGCTCCTCGGTCCACGCGGTGAGGTAGGCGGAGCTTCGCTCCTTGAGGTTGCCCGGCGGGCGCCTGCCGTAGACCTCGTGGAGTTCGGCGATGAGCTTCAGCTCGATCGCCGCGACCCCGGTGATCTCGGCGGCCATCTCCGCGGGCATCGCGGGCGGCACGGGCATCATCGCCGCGGCGCCGACCCCGGCACCGACCGTCGAGGTCGCGTTGGCCGCGCCGGAGATGAGCTTGTCCGCGAGCCGCTCCGCGTCCAGGCCCGGGAACTGTCTGCGAAGGGTGCTCAGATCGCGGATCGGGACCCGCGGGGCGTTCTCGATGAGCCGGTCGGCGAGATAGCCGATGCCGGCCTTGGCGCCGCGTCCGCTCATGCGTACGCCCGCCATGACTCCGTCCGTGACGGCGGCAACGCGGCCCTTGGACCCGTAGGTCCTGGACGCCTTGTCGGCCGCCGTCTCGTCGTGTGCCGGCTCCAGGGCGTTCGCCGGTCCGAGCGAGGCTGTTCCTGTGGGGGAAGAGCCCCGCTCGTCGTCACGCACGCCGTTGGGGACGGCGCTCTCTTGGTCCGCTCCGCGCTTGCCGAAGCGGCGCTTCCTCGGCGGGGTCGAGCCTGTCACGGCCGACCCTGCCCTAGTCGCAGTCGCGGCAGATCGGCTGGCCGTTCTTCTCCCTGGCCAGCTGGCTGCGGTGGTGCACCAGGAAGCAGCTCATGCAGGTGAACTCGTCCTGCTGCTTCGGGAGCACCCGTACGGCGAGCTCCTCGTTCGACAGGTCCGCGCCGGGCAGCTCAAGGCCCTCTGCGGCCTCGAACTCGTCGACGTCCACTGCCGAGGTCGACTTGTCGTTCCGCCGCGCCTTCAGTTCCTCGATGCTGTCCTCGTTGACGTCATCGTCGGTCTTGCGTGGGGTGTCGTAGTCCGTTGCCATGTCGCTCTCCCCCTCTGGGTGTCTGCGGTGTCTCAGCGCACGTAACGCGTGAGAGGCCGGACTTGTGCCCGACCTGAGGCGGAGATTTTGCCTCACATCAAGGTCTGTTACTCAATCGACACCCAACCGCACCCCTGAAGAGGTGATCGGTTTGGATGGCGATCGGGACCGTACACGGTCCGAATGTCGCACTCCACAGGCGCCACCCCGTGTACTTCCCGTGATCAAGACCCCTGAAAACCCGGATTTTCCCGGCTTTCCAACGACTTTCACGATCACGGAGAGTAGATGGCCGAAAATTCGCCCCTGTGATCGATCGCACAGAAAGTCTTCGGGAACAGGTCCCGAAAATTCCGCGCAAAGCGAACATGGCGGCGCGTCCGCGGCAGCATCTCAGAGAGGAAGGGTGACCCGCATCACGAGCCCTCCCCCCTCGCGCGGCTCCGCGATGATACGGCCCCCGTGGGCACGTGCCACCGACCGGGCGATCGACAGGCCGAGTCCCACGCCCTTGTCGCTGCCGGTGCGCTCGGTCCTGAGCCGCCGGAACGGCTCGAAGAGGTTGTCGATCTCGTACGCGGGCACCACGGGGCCCGTGTTCGACACCACGAGAACCGCCTGGCCGTGCTGGGCCTCCGTGGTGACCTCGACCCAACCCTCGCCCGACACGTTGTACCTGACGGCGTTCTGGACGAGGTTCAGGGCGATCCGCTCCAGGAGGACGCCGTTGCCCTGCACGACGGCCGGGCCGCGCTCACCGCGGATCTCCACGCCCTTCGCGTCCGCCTCGGTCAGCACCTGGTCGACGGCGCGGTCGGCGACCTCGGCGAGGTCGACCGGCTTGCGCTCCACGATCTGGTTGTCGCTGCGGGCGAGCAGCAGCAGGCCCTCCACGAGCTGCTCGCTGCGTTCGTTGGTCGCCAGGAGCGTCTTGCCGAGCTGCTGGAGCTCGGCGGGCGCCCCCGGGTCGGAGAGGTGCACCTCGAGCAGCGTGCGGTTGATCGCCAGCGGCGTGCGCAGCTCGTGCGAGGCGTTGCCGACGAACCGCTGCTGGGCCGTGAAGGCCCGCTCAAGGCGGTCCAGCATCTCGTCGAAGGTGTCCGAGAGCTCCTTCAACTCGTCGTCCGGGCCGTCCAGTTCGATGCGCCGCGACAGGTCCGTGCCGGCCACCCTGCGCGCGGTGCGCGTGATGCGGCCCAGCGGTGACAGGACGCGGCCCGCCATCGCGTAACCGAAGGCGAAGGCGATCACCGCGAGCCCGAGCAGGGCGAGCAGCGAGCGGCTCAGGAGGTTGTCCAGGGCGTGCTGGCGCTGTTCGTTGACGCAGGCGTTCATGGCGTTGTTGAGCTCGCCGGCCGACGGTGAGCTCGGGAAGTTGCACATGTCGCTGGCCACCTGGCCGGAAACGATCTTGAACGGCAGGTCGCTGCCCACGTTCAGTGCCTGCGCGGCGAGCAGGTAGATGATCGAGAGCAGCAGGATGCCGGCGATCAGGAACATGCCGCCGTACAGCAGCGTGAGGCGTATGCGGATCGTGGGGCGCAGCCACGGGAAGGGCGGTTCGGCCTTCCTGGGGTCCCAGGTGGGTTTCGGAGGCGCTGCTGGCGGCGCCGGGGTCGCGGCCACCCGGGATCAGATCCGGTAGCCGGAGCCGGGCACCGTCACGATGACGGCGGGCTCGCCGAGCTTTCGCCGCAGGGTCATGACGGTCACCCGGACCACGTTCGTGAACGGGTCGGTGTTCTCGTCCCATGCCTTCTCGAGGAGCTGCTCGGCGGAGACGACGGCTCCCTCGCTGCGCAGCAGCACTTCGAGGACGGCGAATTCCTTCGGCGCGAGCTGGATCTCCTTGCCGTCGCGGAAGATCTCGCGGCGGTTCGGGTCGAGCTTGATCCCGGCGCGCTCCAGGACGGGCGGCAGCGGCACGCTCGTACGCCGGCCGAGGGCACGCACGCGTGCCGTGAGCTCGCTGAACGCGAAGGGCTTGGGGAGATAGTCGTCGGCGCCGATCTCCAGGCCCTCCACGCGGTCGCTGACGTCACCCGACGCGGTGAGCATCAGGACACGGGTCGGCATGCCGAGCTCGACGATCTTGCGGCAGACGTCGTCCCCGTGCACGAGCGGGAGGTCCCGGTCGAGCACCACGACGTCGTAGTCATTGACCCCGATGCGTTCCAGGGCGGCCGCTCCGTCGTACACGACGTCGACGGCCATGGCCTCCCGGCGCAGTCCGGTGGCCACCGCATCGGCGAGCAGTTGCTCGTCCTCGACGACGAGTACGCGCACGGCGCTGTCCTTCCTCTGTGCCCCTGCGGGCAGGTCTGTTCGTGGGGTGTGGCCTCCATCCTGCCCCTTTCGGCCATAAACCGGCTGTAAGGCGGTGTCCCGGCCGGGGAATGCGGGATTTTCTCCGGGGGTTGAGGTTTCCGTGAGAGGGAGCGAGGGGAGGACGACCTCACACCCCGCGATCACGCTTTGTATGTGGCGCGCCACGAACCGCTTCCTCCAGGGCGGCTTGAGACGTGATCGCCCCTTCTTGAGGGCACACCCCCGTGCCATCGACCCACGACCCAGCCGAGGGGGCGCAACCATGGACGCTTTTACCGCAGGACTGCTGCAGCGCATAAAGGCCACGGAATCCGACCTCACGAAGGCCCGTGAGACGGGCGACGACTTCCTTGCCGAGGTCGAGCAGGCCGAGCTCGAAGATCTCCACCGCCTGGCCGCCGAGCACGGCGTGGAGGTCGGCGTGCTGCACGCCTGACCCAGCGCTCCTGATCGATTGCTCCTGATCGATCCCTGATCCAGCACAGGCAGAAGGGCCCCGGCATCTGTGGACGAGATGCCGGGGCCCTTCCGCGTGCCCGAGGCGGGTGCTCCGCCCGGTGGTCAGTCGTGCCAGGCGCCGAGCTCCTCCAGGCGGCCCTGCAGGTCCTCGAAGAGGCCGGGCGGGGCCGCGATGGTCAGCTCGCCCGTGGGGGGCTCTCCGGGGCGTCCACCGGTCAGGGCGCCCGCCTCCCGCGCGACGAGGTCACCGGCCGCGAAGTCCCAGGGGTTGAGGCCACGCTCGTAGTACGCGTCCAGGCGGCCGAGCGCGACGTCGCACAGGTCGATGGCCGCAGAGCCGCCCCGGCGGATGTCGCGGACCAGCGGGATCAGCTGCCGGGCCACCTCGGCCTGCCGGACGCGGCGCGCGGCGACGTAACCGAACCCGGTCCCGACGAGGGCCTGTTCGAACGGGGGCGCGGGGCGGGTGCGCGCGGGCTTGTCGTTGACGAAGGCGCCCTCCCCGAGGACGGCCCGGTAGGTCTCCCCGCGCATCGGGGCGTGCACCACGCCGACGAGTGTCTCGCCGTCCTTGCGGGCCGCGATGGACACCGACCAGTCGGGGCGCCCGTACAGGTAGTTCACGGTGCCGTCGATCGGGTCGATCACCCACTGGACGCCGCTGCTGCCCTCGGAGCTCGCGCCCTCCTCGCCCAGCACGCCGTCGGCGGGCCTGCGCTCGGCGAAGAAGTCGGTGATCAGCTTCTCGGATGCGATGTCCATCTCGGTGACGACGTCGACCGCGCTGGTCTTGGTGGCGGCCACGCCCAGGTCGTCCGGGCGCCCGTCGCGCAGGAAGGCTCCCGCCCGGTGCGCGGCCTCCAGGGCGACGCCGAGCAGTTCGGCCTTCAGCTGCTGTTCTGCGGGGTCGGTCACGGTGCTCCTAGTGCCTACGGGGTCGCCTGCGGGGTTCCCGGGTCACGCGTACGGGCTGTCGGCGCCCGCGGCCGCGGGCTTGGGGGCGCGAGCGGGGCAGCACCCCACCGGGCAGAGGTCGTGGCTCGCGCCGAGCGCGCCCAGGGCGCAGGGCGCGACCTCGCGGCCGCTCTCCGTGGCGGAACGCTCCAGGACCAGCTCCCGGACCGCGGCGGCGAACCGCGGGTCGGCGCCCACCGTGGCCGAGCGGCGGACCGGCAGACCCAGCTCCGCGGCCTTCGCCTCGGCCTCGGTGTCGAGGTCGTACAGCACCTCCATGTGGTCCGACACGAAACCGATCGGGACCATCACCACGGCGGGCGCGCCCGCGTCCCGGCGCTCCTGGAGGTGATCGCAGATGTCGGGCTCGAGCCACGGGATGTGGGGGGCGCCGCTGCGCGACTGGTAGACGAGCTCCCAGGGGTGTGCGACGCCGGTCTCCTCGCGCACCGCGTCGGCGATGAGGCGCGCCACGTCCAGGTGCTCCTTGACGTAGGCACCGCCGTCCCCATGGTCCTCGACGCGGCCGGAGGTGTCGGCGGCCGCGGTGGGGATGGAGTGCGTCGTGAAGGCGAGGTGCGCCCCTTCCCGCACGTCGCCGGGGAGGTCGGCCAGGGACTTCAGAACCCCGTCGATCATGGGACGGACGAAACCGGGGTGGTTGAAGTAGTGCCGCAGCTTGTCGACGCGCGGCACGTCAAGGCCCTCGGCGGCGAGCGCGGCGAGGGAGTCGGCCAGGTTCTCCCGGTACTGGCGGCAGCCCGAGTACGAGGCGTACGCGCTGGTGGCGAGGACGAGCACGCGGCGGCGGCCGTCGCGGACGATCTCGCGCAGCGTGTCGGTCAGATAGGGCGCCCAGTTGCGGTTGCCCCAGTAGACCGGCAGGTCGAGGCCGTGGTCGGCGAAGTCCTTGCGCAGCGCGTCGAGGAGGGCGCGGTTCTGGTCGTTGATCGGGCTGACCCCGCCGAAGAGGAAGTAGTGCTGACCCACTTCCTTGAGCCGCTCCTTGGGGATGCCGCGGCCCCGCGTCACGTTCTCCAGGAACGGGACCACGTCGTCTGGCCCTTCGGGGCCGCCGAACGAGAGCAGCAGCAGGGCGTCATAGGGAGAGGCATCGAGCGCATCGGACATGTATCCGATCCTGCCACCCGCCACTGACAGCCGGAAAATCATGGTGCGTCCGGCCCTGTCGGAACCGTAAGCTGTATTGGCCATCTTTACGCCTTACCGGAACGCCTCCGCCCATGGTCTTCGCGGAGCCGCCCCGGCGCCCAAGCGGAGTCCACGTGCCCAGCCCCTACCGCGCCATTTTCGCCGCCCCCGGCACCAAGGGGTTCACGACCGCCGGCTTCCTCGGCCGGATGCCGCTCTCGATGATGGGCATCGGCATCGTGACGATGGTGTCCCAGCTCACCGGGCGGTACGGACTCGCGGGCGCGCTCTCCGCGACCGTGGCGCTCTCCGCCGCCGCCATCGGCCCGCAGATCTCCCGTCTGGTCGACCGGTACGGCCAGCGCCGGGTGCTGCGGCCCGCGACCCTGGCGTCCCTGGCGGCGGTCGCCGGGCTGCTGCTCTGCGCGAAGTACGAGCTCCCGGACTGGACGCTGTTCGCCTTCGCCGCGCTGGTCGGCTGCGTGCCGAGCGTGGGCTCGATGATCAGGGCGCGCTGGGCGGTGCTCTACCGGGACACCCCGCAGCTGCACACCGCGTACTCCTTCGAGTCCGTGGTGGACGAGGTCTGCTTCATCTTCGGGCCGATCATCTCGATCGGCCTCTCCACGGTGTGGTTCCCGGAGGCCGGGCCGCTGCTCGCCGGGGTCTTCCTCGCCGTGGGCGTCTTCTGGCTGACGGCCCAGCGGGCCACCGAGCCCGTGCCGCACGGCCGCGAACACCACACGAAGGGTTCGGCGCTGCGCTCCGGCGGGCTGCAGGTCCTGGTCGCGACCTTCGTGGCGACCGGCGCGATCTTCGGCTCCATCGACGTGGTGACCGTCGCGTACTCCGAGGACCTCGGGCACAAGGCGATGGCCAGCCTCGCACTCGCGGTGTACGCGCTGGGCTCCTGTCTGGCCGGAGCGGCTTTCGGGCTCGTGCACTTCAAGGGCGCTGCCGCGCCGAGGTGGCTGCTGGGCGTCTGCACGACGGCCGTGAGTATGATCCCGCTTCAATTGGTCGGGAACCTTCCGTTTCTGGCCGTGGCGTTGTTCATCGCGGGCCTCTCCATAGCGCCGACCATGATCACGACGATGGCCCTCGTCGAACAGCACGTACCACGCGCGAAGCTGACCGAGGGCATGACCTGGGTGAGCACCGGACTCGCGGTCGGCGTCGCGCTCGGCTCCTCCGCGGCCGGCTGGGTCATCGACGCGGCCGGATCGGACGCCGGGTACGCGGTTCCCGGGCTTTCCGGGGCCGTCGCGGTGGCGGTCGGATTCCTTGGGTATCGCCGGCTGAAAGCGCCGGCTCCGCAACGGGGAGGGACCCATGAGCACGGCAACGGGCACGGGCAGCGGGAAGAGCACGACACCGTGGCGTAACTGGGCGGGCAACGTCACCGCACGCCCGGCCAGGGAGGTCACCCCCGCGTCGGTCGACGAGCTCTCCGCCGCGCTCCGTGCGGCCAGGGAGGACGGCCTCAGGGCGAAGCCGGTCGGCACCGGCCACTCCTTCACGGCCACCGCGGCCACCGACGGCCTCCTGATACGCCCCGAACTCCTCACGGGCATCCGCAAGATCGACCGCGAGGCCGGCACCGTCACGGTGGAAGCGGGCACTCCGCTGAAGCGCCTGAACGCGGCGCTCGCCCGCGAGGGCCTGTCGCTCACGAACATGGGCGACATCATGGAGCAGACGGTCTCCGGTGCGACGAGTACCGGCACGCACGGCACGGGCCGTGATTCGGCCTCCATCTCCGCCCAGATCAAGGCACTTGAGCTGGTCACCGCGGACGGCACCGTCCTCACCTGCTCGGAGAAGGAGAATCCCGAGGTCTTCGCGGCGGCCAGGGTCGGCCTCGGCGCTCTCGGCGTGATCAGCGCGATCACCTTCGCCGTGGAGCCCGTCTTCTTCCTCACCGCCCGTGAGGAGCCCATGACCTTCGACCGGGTCACGGGTGAGTTCGACGCACTGCACGCGGAGAACGAGCACTTCGAGTTCTACTGGTTCCCGCACACCGGCAACTGCACCACCAAGCGCAACAACCGCAGCCTCGGCCCTGCCGCCCCGCCCGGGAAGGTCAGCGCCTTCGTAGAGGACGAGATTCTCTCCAACGGCCTCTTCCAGGTGGTCAACACGATCGGCAGGGCCGTCCCCGCGACCATCCCGGGCATCGCCAAGATCTCCAGCAAGGCCCTCTCCGCCCGCACCTACACGGACATCCCCTACAAGGTCTTCACAAGCCCGCGCCGGGTGCGCTTCGTGGAGATGGAGTACGCCGTTCCGCGGGCGGCCCTCGTCGAGACGCTGCGTGAGCTGAAGACGATGGTGGAGCGCTCGAATCTGCGGATCAGCTTCCCCGTGGAGGTCCGCACGGCCCCCGCGGACGACATCACGCTCTCCACGGCCTCGGGCCGGGAGAGCGCGTACATCGCCGTCCACATGTACCGGGGCACGCCCTACCAGGCGTACTTCACCGCCGCGGAGCGGATCTTCACCGCGCACGACGGCCGGCCCCACTGGGGCAAGATCCACACCCGCGGCGCCGACTACTTCGCGCAGGCCTACCCGCGCTTCGCCGAGTTCACGGCCCTGCGCGACCGCCTGGACCCGGAGCGCATGTTCGGCAACGACTACTTGCGGCGCGTGCTGGGCGACTGAGGCCCGCCGTCCACGGGGAGGGCCGTCTACGGAGTGGCGGTCTCTCCCCGCTGTACGTCGCTCCCGCCGTCGGTGCCGTCGCCGTTCGACGGGGTCGGCGTCGGAGTCGGGGTGGGAGTCGGCGTCGGGGTCGGGTCCGTCTTCGAGCCGTCGTCGTCCCCGGAGTCCGTACCGGAGTCCGTTCCCTTGTCGGGGTCCTGCTTCGAACCGGAGCCCGAGTCGTTGCCGTTGTCCGGCGACTGCGAGTTCGTCCCGTCCGGATCCTGCGACGCGTCGCCGTCCTGCCGCGAACCGTCGTCCGTGCCCGTGGACGCGCCGTCGGACGGCTGCCCGGAGGGATCGGTCGAGGGGGTGGGCTGCTGGTTCGGCGAGCTGTTCCTGCCCGAGAAGCCGTTGCCGATCGTGGTGCCGTGGCCCCCGCTGAAGTCCTCGCCGGAGACGATCTCGTACGTCGTGATGCCGGCCATGGCGACACCGAAGACCACCGCGGCCGCGATCAACGGCCGCTTCCAGCTTCGGACCTGTGTGCGGTGCGTGGTGCCGTGGGTGAACTCGTCCGAGGGAAGCGGTGGCGCCGCCGGCTCCTGTGCGGCGGGCGGCGCCGCCTGCCGCAGGACGCGCGTCGCGTCGTCCCGGGGCACCAGTTGCGTGGCGTCGACCGAACCGAGCAGCTGGGTCTTCTCGGCGTCGACGCCGGCTCCGGCGTCCGCCAGGGGCAGCAGGGTCGTGCGGTCCGTGTCGGCGTCCACGACCGGGAGCACGTTGGTCCGATCCGCGTCAACGGCGGTGGTGGGAAGCACGGTCGTGCGGTCCGCGTCCACGTCACCGGCGGAAGGCGGCACCGACGTGGCGTCCGGCTCGACCGTCCTCCCCCATGTCGTCGTCACGGGCCCCGCCCCGGGGTGCGCGGTAGCCGCACCCGTGTACGCCGCCGCTCTGAACGTCTGCGCCACCGGCGCCCCCGAGCCGTCGGTCAGCGGGACCTGCCGCGCCCTCGGCTTGGCCTGCACCGTGACGTCACGTATCTGCTCGCCCGTGCGGCTGAAGAAGTGCTGGAAAATCGTGCCGCCGCAGGTCGCGACGGCACTCACCACTCCGGCACCGAGGATCGTGCCGTAGACGCCGAAGCTCGACGCGAGCTTCGCCGCCACGACCGCCGCCACGGCGCTTCCCGCCACCTGCGGCACGCTCAGGTCGAGACGCCGTTTCTTCTCCACCGAGTCCGTCGGTTCCGTCCGGTCCTTCGACTCCATGACGGATTCCGGCTTTTCACGCATCTCCGACCCTTGCCTCCCTTTCTCGACTGACTGCACGAGAAAGGGACGTATGGGTGAAGTGGATAGTTCCGTTTTTGGAGATTCCGTGAAGTGTGCCACTCGTGCACCACCCTGCCCGGGTATCCCGAGGCGCCAACTCCCGTCCCCCGTGTGAACTTCGGCGGCGCGGCGGACCACCCGCATGGCCCGAATGGAGTACTGTTGCGAGCCCTGGGTCCGGTCTCCCACCTGGGTGCCCGGAGCCTTCCAGGACCGCCGGGAGGGGGCTCGCTGCACAGGGTGACCAAAGTGGTCACTGAGAGTTGCGAAAAGGTAACCGTGCCATAACGGCGACCTTGGGCCCATGCCCGACACGCCGGGCAACTCGGCAAGGTTGTGGCAGGCTGCACCCGGGCAGGCCACACTCGACTAGCGGAAGCAGCGACGCACGTGACGTCGGCAGGCACCACCCGGGAGGTCCCCATGCCCGAACTGCGTGTCGTGGCCGTCAGCAACGACGGCACACGGCTGGTGCTGAAGGCTGCGGACAGCACGGAGTACACGCTTCCGATCGACGAGCGACTGCGCGCCGCGGTGCGCGGTGACCGTCCGCGTCTCGGCCAGATCGAGATCGAGGTGGAGAGCCACCTCCGCCCCCGCGACATCCAGGCGCGTATACGTGCCGGTGCCAGCGCGGAGGAAGTCGCCTCGCTCGCCGGAATCCCCGTCGACCGCGTCCGCCGCTTCGAGGGACCCGTGCTCGCCGAGCGCGCCTTCATGGCCGAGCGGGCCCGCAAGACCCCCGTACGCCGTCCCGGCGAGAACACCGGACCCCAGCTCGGCGAGGCCGTCTCGGAGCGTCTGCTCCTGCGCGGCGCCGACAAGGAAACCGTCCAGTGGGACTCCTGGCGCCGCGACGACGGCACCTGGGAAGTCCTGCTCGTCTACCGCGTCGCGACCGAACCGCACTCCGCGAGCTGGACGTACGACCCGCCGCGGCGGCTCGTGCAGGCCGTGGACGACGAGGCGCGCTCGCTGATCGGCGAGACGGACGACATCGCCGCTCCCGAGCCCAGCTTCCCGTTCGTGCCGCGCATCGCACGGCTGCCCCGTGACAGGCCCTCGCTCGACCGGCCGCTGGACCGCGCCCTGGACCGGCAGTTGGAGCGTCCCGGCGTGCCGCTGCCCCCGGAGCCTTCGGAGGAGGGCACGGCGACCGCCGCGACCGCCGCCGTGTCGGAGTCGGAGCGGGACTCGCTCACCAGCCTCCTGGAGGCGGTGCCGAGCTTCCGCGGCGACATGATCGTGCCGGAGCGCCCCGCGCTGCCCGCGACCGATCTCCCGCCCGCGGAGGAGCCCGAGCAGGACCCGGAGACCGAGGAGCCCCCCGCGGCATCGGCCGGCGCGGGTGCCGCGTACGCGGACGTCCTGATGCCGCGCTCGGTGGCCAGCCACCGCGACCGCCTGACCGGCACCACCGACCGCCAGGCGGAGGCCGACGGCGTCCGTCCAGGGCGACGCGCGGCGGTGCCCAGCTGGGACGAGATCGTCTTCGGCACGCGCCGCAAGAAGCAGGAGTAGCAGGGCGTCATAACGTCGTCAGGGGCCCCGCACCGTGCAGGTGCGGGGCCCCTGCCATGCCCTCGGCTACTGGGGGTCCGGGCCCTTGGCCACCGGGCGGGACTCGTCCGACGACCACTCCGACCACGAGCCGACGTACAGCGACGCCGGGATGCCCGCCACCGCGAGGGCGAGCACCTCGTGGGCGCCGGACACGCCGGAGCCGCAGTAGACGCCGACCTCGGAAGTGTCGGATGCGCCCAGGGAGTTGAAGCGGTCCGCGAGGTCGGCGGCCGGCCGGAAAGTGCCGTCCGCCCTGACGTTCTCCGTCGTCGGCGCGGACACCGCGCCCGGGATGTGACCGCCGACGCGGTCGATCGGCTCCACGTCACCGCGGTAGCGCTCGGCCGCGCGGGCGTCCAGGAGCAGCCCGGAACGGGCGAGGGCGGCCGCGGCGTCGGCGTCGAGGAGGTCGGTGGTGTTCGGCTCGGGGGCGAACGACCCCGGGGCCGCCGGGCGCTCGTCCCCGGACTCCAGCCGACCGCCCCACGCGGCGAGCCCGCCGTCGAGCACCCGCACGGAGGGATGACCCGTCCAGCGCAACAGCCACCAGGCGCGTGCGGCGGCCCAGCCCTGCCCGCCGTCGTACACGATCACGTCCCGGTCGGCCGAGACCCCGGCCGCCCGCATCACCGCCCCGAAGCGCTCCACGTCCGGCAGGGGATGCCGTCCGCCCGAGCCGGCCGGACCCGCGAGCTCGGCGTCCAGATCGACGAAGACGGCGCCGGGGATGTGGCCCTTCTCGTACTCGGCCCGGCCGTCGAAGGCGGGGGCGCCCGCCGCTTTGGCGGTGCTCAGCTGCCAGCGGATGTCCAGGAGCACTGGCGGGTTCTCGCCCGCCAGGTCGCTCGCGAGTTCGGATGCGGAGATGATGGCATTCATGGGCCCCATCCTTGCGCACGGGGTGGCCGCAGCGGCCAGGTCCGGCTACCCTGCTCCGCCGTACGACCGCCGAACACGCGGCGTATGGAAGCGGGCACACCGTGTACTGCCGAACGACACCACAGAGCAACCGCGCGTTTACGGATGAGAAACGGCAAACCGGGCATCCTCTGGGCGGAGCCGGGACACGCGGCGCGGCCGGAGCGCGGGGCGCCGCGGGTGGTGCGAGCATCTGCACGGGCGGGCCAGGGCGCGACATAGGTACGTGCATTCGATATGCGGAGCCGAGCGGCCACCTGAAGGGCCGAGGAGAGAGTGACGATGACGGAGGCACGGGGGTCGACGGGCCGGCACGACGGCTCGGGGGCCGTCCGCCGCGCGCCCGGCACACCCACCTGGGTGAGCCTGATGGCGCACGGCCTGGCCACGACCCAGGAGTTCTACGGAGCCTTGTTCGGCTGGGAGTTCCAGCCGGGGCCGGATCAGCTCGGGCCCTACGTACGGGCGCTGCTCGACGGCCACGAGGTCGCCGGGATCGGTCAGCTGCCGCCCGACCACCATCTGCCGATCGCCTGGACGCCGTACCTGGCGTCGGACGACGTGGACGCGACGGCCGAGGCCGTGCGGCACTGCTGCGGCACGATCGGTGTCGGTCCGCTGGACGCGGGCCCGGCCGGGCGGATGGCCATCGCGGTGGACCCCGCGGGCGCGGTGTTCGGGATCTGGCAGGCGGCGGAGCATCTGGGCGCCGCCATCGGCGGGGAGCCCGGTGCCCCGGCCTGGAACGAACTGGTCACGCAGGAGACGGCAGGCGTCGTCAAGTTCTACCAAGCGGTCTTCGGATATACCGAAGAGGCGGTCGTCTCGGCCGACTTCGACTACGTCACGCTGCAGGTCGACGGCCGGCCGGTGGCCTCGGTGCACGGCGTCGGCCAGGCGCTGCCGCGGGACCGGGGCGCGCACTGGATGACGTACTTCGAGGTCGCCGACGTGGGCGAGTCGGTGGAGCGGGTCGTGGAACTCGGCGGCCACGTCGTCAGGCCGCCGCACGCGGGCGCCCACGGCCAGGAGGCCACGGTCGCCGACCCGGAGGGGGCGGTCTTCACACTCGTGCGCTCGGAGAGCTGACTCAGACGCGGGCGGACGTGTCGACCGGCAGCACGTCCGGCGACAGGGCGCCCGCGTGTGAGGTCGCCGCCGTCATCCGGCGCCTGTGGTGACGGCGGCACAGCACTTCGTAACCCACTTCGTCCGCCGCGTGGTTGACGTCGCCGATGACGACCTGAGCGCCTTCGACGACCATCGCGCCGCCTATGGTGCGGGCGTTGTGGGTGGCGCGGGCGCCGCACCAGCACAGCGCCTCGACCTGCAACACCTCGACGCGGTCGGCGAGTTCGACCAGGCGCTGCGAGCCGGGGAAGAGCTTGGAGCGGAAGTCCGTGGTGATGCCGAAGGCGAAGACGTCCAGACCCAGGTCGTCGACGACGCGCGCCAGCTGGTCGATCTGGCCGGGGGCGAGGAACTGCGCCTCGTCCGCGATCACGTAGTCCGCGCGGCCGCCCTGCGAGAGATGGTCGACGAGGTGGGCGTAGAAGTCGAAGTCGTCGGCCGCCTCGATCGCGTCCGTGACGAGACCGAGCCGCGAGGAGAGCTTGCCCTCGCCCGCGCGGTCGTCCCGCGTGAAGATCAGCCCCCGCAGGCCTCGGGCCGACCGGTTGTGCTCGATCTGCAGAGCCAGGGTGCTCTTTCCGCAGTCCATCGTTCCGGAGAAGAACACCAGCTCGGGCATGGGGAGTTGCGGCCTTTCGGGACGTGCGGGTGCGGTAACGGGTCGGCGGTCTCTGGTCAGGAGCGTACTTCGAGGAGCGGTACGAGCTGCTCGACGGCAGTCATCGAGCCGTGCATGCCGACCAGGGCCGACTCCTTCGGCTCCCTCTCGGAGGCGATGATCGCCACGTCGTCGTGGGCCGCCGCGACGATGTCGCCGATGCGTCCGTACACCCGCTCGTCCACGGCGCCGGGCGGGCCGAACCAGCCCGCCGCGATCGCCTCGTCCCGGCTCGCCACCCAGAACTGCTCGCCGAGCACCTCGCGCCAGACGGTCAGGACGTCGTTCTCGGCGCCCGGGACCGCGTACACATGGCGCGCACGGCCCTCGCCGCCGAGGAGGGCGACTCCGGCGCGCAGCTCCCAGTCCTCGTCGAAGTCGATGCGGGACTGCTCGTCGAAGGGGATGTCGAGCATGCCGTGGTCGGCGGTGACGTACAGGGCGCTGCGGGGCGGGAGCTGTTCGGCCAGGCGCTGGACCAGGCGGTCGACGTACATCAGCTGGCCGCGCCAGGCGTCGGAGTCGACGCCGAAGCGGTGCCCCTTGCCGTCGACCTCCGCGTAGTACGTGTAGACCAGCGAGCGGTCGCCCGCGGCCAGTTGCTCGGCCGCGAGGTCCATGCGGTCCTCGCCGGAGAGCCGGCCGCGGAAGCTGCCGCCGCTCAGCGCGATCTTGGTGAGCGGGGTGTTCTCGAACGTCGGGGAGGACACCTGGGCGGTGTGCACGCCCGCCGCGTGGGCCTGCTGGAAGACGGTGGGGTACGGCTGCCACTTGCGCGGGTCCGTCCACGGGTTCCAGCGGAGCTGGTTCATCAGCTCGCCGGTGGCGGGATTGCGCACGGTGTAGCCCGGCAGGCCGTGCGACGCGGGCGGCAGACCCGTGCCGACGGAGGCCAGGGAGGTCGCGGTGGTGGCGGGGAAGCCCGAGGTGATGGGGCGTCCGGTGCCGCCGCGGGAGGAGCTGATGAGCGAGGTCAGGAAGGGCGCCTCGTCCGGGTGGGCGCGCAGCTGCTCCCAGCCGAGGCCGTCGATCAGGAAGACGCAGTTCCGGTCGGCCGGGGCGAGTTCCGGGATGACGGGCGCGAAGCCTTCGACACCCTGGTGGGAGACGAGCGTGGGCAGCAGGTCGGCGAGCGAGCCCACGCCGTACTCGGGCAGGGGCGCGGAGTCGAGGGCGAGCGGCTGCACGTCGTCCCAGGCGGGCAGGGACATCAGCGGGCGGTGTCCGCGGTCGCCTCGGACAGCGCCTGGGCGAAGGCCAGGGTCTGGCGCACGGTGTCCGGGCCGTCGCCCGCCTCGCTGACGCGGAGGCTGAGGTCGTCGGCGGTGGAGCTGCCGGTGTATCCGTGGTCCGCCTCGCAGTTGGGGTCGCCGCAGGCGGCGGGCTCCAGGTCGATGCGCGACACGGCGCCCCAGCCGATGGTCAGGACGACCTCGCGGGGCAGCGAGCCCGGGACGTACTTCTCGGGGTTGGCGACGACGCGGCTGACGACCACGGACGAGATCCGGCCGATTTTCACGGACTCCGTGGAGGTCGTCGCATACGGCGTCGGGGAGGTGCTGTCCGCGGCCTGCTCGTCGGTGTGGCTGACGATGAAGCGCGTGCCCGTCAGGACAAGGACCGTCACGTGCCGGCGCACTTCGTTCGCGTCGAACGTGGTCTCCTGGTGGACCAGGTACGACCCGATGGGTTCGCCGCCGATCGCGGCCTCCACCGCCTCGGCCACGAGGGCCGGGTAGTAGCCGCTGCGCTCGATCGCCGCGCGCAGCCCCTGGGTCGTCGTACCGGTCTTTGCCATGCCGTCCATCCTACGACCCGGCGGAGGCCGCCCGATGCCCCACTGGCCGCCTCAGTACCCGGGCAGGGCCCGTGGGCCGAGGTCGCCACGGGCCGGCGGGGGCGCGAGCCGCACGGAGGCGCCGAGCACGGAGAGGCCGCGCTGGGCGACGACCACGGGCTCCAGGGACACGGCGACCACCTCGGGGTGATCGTCCACGAGGCGCGAGACCCGCTGGAGGAGCTCTTCGAGGGCCGGGGTGTCGACCGGCGCCGAACCGCGCCAGCCGAAGAGGAGCGGGGCGGTCCGGATGGATCTGACCAGGGAACCCGCGTCGCGCTCGGTGACCGGGACCAGGCGGTGCCCGGTGTCGCCGAGCAGCTCGGACGGGGCGCCGGCGAGCCCGAACGAGAGCACTGCTCCGGCCGCCGGGTCGATGACCGCGCGGACGACGGTGTCGACACCGCGGGGTGCCATGGCCTGCACGACGGGCCGCAGCTCGGCGGGCTTGCCGAAGGCCCGGGTCAATTCCGCGTAGGCCCGGCGCAGTTGTTCCTCGTCCGCCAGGTCGAGCCGCACGCCGCCGAGATCGGCGCGGTGGCGCAGGTGCGGGGCGGTGGTCTTGAGGGCCACGGGGTAGCCGAGCGCGCGGGCGGCTTCCACGGCCGCGTCAGGGTCGGGCGCGGGCCGGGCGTCCCGTACGTCGATGCCGTACCGCCCGAGCAGCTCGCGGGCGTCGTCCTGGGCGAGGGTGGCGCCGCGCGGGTCGTCCTGCGCGGCGAGCAGCTCGTCGATCCGCCGGGCCGTGCCGCTCTCGTCGATGTCCTCGTACTCGTGGACCTTGCCGGGTTCCTTGGCCTCCCGCCGCCACTGGGCGTACTTCACGGCTTCGGCGAGGGCCCGGACGGCGCGCTCGGCGGCGGGGTAGGCGGGGATGCGGTACGGCTGCGCCGGGCTCGGGCGGTCCTGGAACTCCGACTCCCCCACCCTGGCCGCCGCCGCTGTGGGCAGGCGTCCCGCAGGGCGATTGGAGTCTCCCCTGCTCGAACGAAGTTGAGAGCTGGGGGAAGGGTGGGCACAGCTCCCGCTGCCGGGTGCTGGTGCAGGGGCGTCAGGGCGAGTCCGCGTAGCTGCGGCCAGCGCTTCGGCGAGTCCGCCGAGCTCGACGTGCACCACGGCCACGGGCTTCGCCGGGCACCCGGCGGCAGCCGACCGCAGCGCGGCGGCAAGCTCCTCGCCCTCGGGCGACCCCATGGCCCCGTCCTCCCCCACCCAGGGGATGGCGGTGACGATCACGGCGTCGCAGGCGTCGTCGGACAGCGCCTCGGCGAGCGCGGCCCGGAAGTCGCCCGGGGTTGCCCCCGTGGTCAGATCCCGCGGCGGCAGCGGCCGAAGCCCGTCGGCGACGCACGCGTCGTACGTGAGAAGCCCGAGCGTCTCGGAGTTCCCGAGGATCGCCACCCGCGGCCCGGAGGGCAACGGCTGCCCCGCGAGCAGCAGCCCCGCGTCCACCATCTCCGTGACGGTCTCGACCCGGATGACCCCCGCCTGGCGGAGCAGCGCCGACACCGTGGCATGCGGAAGCCGCGTGGCCTGCACCGCGTGCCCCGTGGGGGCGATCCCGCTGTGCCGCGCCCCCTGCACCACCACCAGCGGCTTCGCCGTCGCCGCGCGCCGGGCGAGCCGCGTGAACTTGCGCGGGTTGCCGATGGATTCGAGGTACATCAGGGCGACATCGGTGTCCGGGTCCTCGTACCAGTACTGGAGGACGTCATTGCCCGAGACGTCCGCGCGGTTGCCCGCGCTCACGAAGGTCGACAGGCCCGCACCACGCCGGTGCAGCCCGGAGAGGAGCGCGATGCCGATCGCGCCGGACTGCGTGAAGAGGCCGATCCTGCCGCGCTCGGGGGGATGCGGGGCCAGCGAGGCGTTGAGGCGCACGTCCGGCGACGTGTTGATGACCCCGAAGGCGTTCGGGCCGAGGATGCGCGTGCCGTACGACCGGGCCTGGCGCACCAGTTCGCGCTGCCGCTCCCGCCCTTCGGGACCGCTCTCCGCGTACCCGGCGGAGATCACGACGAGCCCGAGCACCCCGCGCTCCCCGCACTCGTCGACGGCCTGCGGCACCCGGTCGGCGGGCACGGTGACGACGGCGAGCTCGACGGTCTCGTCGATGTCCCGCACGGAGCGGTACGCGGGCACCCCGTCGACCTCGGCGCCTTTCTCGAACGCGCTGTTCACCGCGTACAGCCGCCCCGTGAAGCCCGCTTCGCGCAGGTTCCGCAGGACGCTGCGCCCCACGCCGCCCGGCGTGCGTCCGACGCCGATCACCGCGACCGACTTCGGCGTGAGCAGCCGCTGCACCGACCGCGCCTCGGCCCGCTGCTCACGGGCGCGCTGCACGGCGAGCGAGCGGTCGGTCGGTTCCAGATCGAATTCGAGCCGTACGACGCCGTCCTCGAAGCTGCGTTTCTGCTGGTAGCCCGCATCCGTGAACACCTTGATCATCTTGGTGTTCGCGGGCAGCACCTCGGCGGCGAAGCGGCGGATGCCACGCTCCCTGGCGACGGCGGCGATGTGTTCGAGGAGGGTGGAGGCGACTCCCCTGCCCTGATGGGCGTCCTGCACGAGGAAGGCGACCTCGGCCTCGTCGGCGGGCGCGCTGGCGGACATGCCGCGCTCGTCGATGCGGTCGAAGCGCACGGTGGCGATGAACTCGCCGCCCACCGTGGCCGCCAGACCCACCCGGTCCACCTGGTCGTGATGGGTGAAGCGGTGCACGTCCTTGGCGGACAGCCGGGGGTAGGGCGCGAAGAAGCGGTAGTACTTCGACTCGTCCGAGACCTGTTCGTAGAAGCTGACCAGGCGGTCCGCGTCCTCGGCCGTGATCGGCCTGATCCGGGCGGTGCCTCCGTCACGCAGGACGACATCGGCTTCCCAGTGGGAAGGGTATGCGTGCCGGTCCGACGGGGTCTGCATGGGCCCAGGGTACGGGTCGCGGGGGCGCCTTGGCCGGGGCAGGCTAGGAGACGTCGAACAGCGGGACGAGGGCCCGGGGCTCGAGGACGTACGGTCGACGGGGCACCGGACCATCGGCAGGCACCGTACGGACCGACGGCCGCCGGAGCACTCGCGACGGCATGAGACACTGGTCTAGACAAGTGTGAGACACCTGGAAGGGCAGCAACACATGGCTGAGCGCCGCGTCAACGTCGGCTGGGCCGAGGGCCTTCACGCCCGACCCGCCTCCATCTTCGTCCGCGCGGCCACCGCCGCCGGCGTCCCCGTGACGATCGCCAAGGCTGACGGCAACCCCGTGAACGCCGCCTCCATGCTCGCGGTGCTCGGTCTGGGCGCGCAGGGCGGCGAGGAGATCGTGCTCGCCTCCGACGCCGAGGGTGCGGACGCCGCCCTCGACCGTCTGGCGAAGCTGGTCGCGGACGGCCTCGAGGAACTCCCCGAGACCGTCTGACCAAGGCTGGTACTCATACGCCGTAGGGCCCTCCCCCGAAATGGGGGCGGGCCCTACGGCTTTTCTGTCCCCTTTTACCGAATACCGGCACAGGACATCGAAAGCGGAATTCGGGCAGCACAATTACTCCGCCACCGAATAGCACTTCTTTGTATACGGCGCCTGTGTTAATGCCGGAGGCCGACCGTGTTTACGGCATGTTGCGAATCCCTCACACGATCACCGTCGCGGTCCGGTGACCGCGCGGGAAGAAGCGCGGCCGGTGCGCGGCCGTCGTCCGCTCCGTGTGGGCGGCGGTGAGCGACCTGGCCCGCTCCGCGTCCCCGCGGGCCACCGCGTCGACGATCGCGGCGTGCTCGGCCCAGGCTTCGGCGGGAGCTGCCGTCGTCTCGACCACGTACATCCAGGCGATCTTGTGCCGGAGCTGGGTGAGCAGTGCCGTGAGGCCCGGGCTGCCGGATGCCTGGGCGAGCGTCTCGTGGAACCAGCCGCCCAGGGAGCGCAGATCCTCGCTGTGGCCGCGCCTCGACCGCTCCTGGCCGAGCCTGACGAGACCGCGCAGGACCTTCAGGTGCGCCTCCGTGCGGCGCTGGGCGGCGCGGGCCGCGCCCAGGGGTTCCAGGAGCGCGCGGATCTCCAGGAGGTCGGCGGCCTCCTGCTCGGTGGGCTCCGCCACGCACGCGCCCGCGTGCCGGCGCGTGACGACGAAGCCCTCGGCCTCAAGGGTGCGCAGGGCTTCGCGCACTGGGACGCGGGAGACCCCGTAGCGGCGCGCGAGCAGTTCCTCGGTGAGCCGGCCACCCCGCTCGTAGACACCGGAGACGATGTCGTCCCGGATGGCCGTGCATACCGAGTGCGCGGGAATGCGCATGACTGACCTCCGCCTTAATCCCCGCGAAACGCGGTCGATCGACGCCTGGTCTGTGACTCTATTGCAGGGCGGCCGAATTTCCGACGGCAGGCTGAAATCCAGGGATACTTTTGGCCAAAGGAGATACGGGAACGGCGAAAGCCCCGGCTCTCGGGGAGCCGGGGCTTTCGGTGAATCAGGGGCGCTTCACGCGTCCGCCTTGGACCGCCGGGGTCAGACGTTGACGCCGTGCGAGCGGAGGTACGAGACGGGGTCGATGTCCGTGCCGTAGTCCGCGCCGGTGCGGGCCTCGAAGTGCAGGTGCGGGCCGCTGGAGTTGCCGGTGGAGCCGGAGAGGCCGATCTGCTGGCCCGGAGTGACCGTCTGGCCGACCGTGACGCCCAGGGACGACATGTGGCCGTACTGGGTGTACGTGCCGTCGTTCATCTTGATGACCACGTTGTTGCCGTAGGCGCCGCCCCAGCCGGCCTCGACGACGGTGCCGGAGCCGACCGCGTGGACCGAGGTGCCGGATGCGGCGTGGAAGTCGACGCCGGTGTGGCTGCCGGAGGACCACATGGCGCCGCCGGTCTGGTAGCCCGTGGAGACGTACGAGCCGGAGATCGGGGAGACGTAGCTGTTGAGGCGCTTGCGCTCGGCCTCGCGAGCGGCACGCTCCTTGGCCTCGCGCTCCTTCTTGGCCTTGGCCTTCGCCTCGGCCTCGGCCTTGCGCTTCGCCTCTTCGGCCTTCTTCTTCGCGGCCTCTTCGGCCTTCTTGGCGGCCGCGGCGGCGTCGGCGGCCTCCTGCTGGACAGTGGCCTGCGCGTCGATGCTCTCGGCGAGCGAGTCGCCGACGGAGACGGCCTGGGTCAGGCCGGTGTGCTCAAGGGCCGCCGCGTCGTCGGCGGCGAGCGCCGGAGCGGCCAGGCCTCCGATGACACCGGTGGTGGTGAGGGCGGCGACGCCCGCCACGTTCGCGGTCGTACGCGTGAGGCGGCTCGGGCGACGGTGCTTCCCGGTGGCACGGGTGAACGCCATGAAGCGGCTGATCCTTTCCTTCCTTCTCGCCTACCGGGTTAGCTGACGGGTTCGGAGCAGGAAGGTCTCCTACGAGTCCCTCACCTGACGGCAAGGTTCCCGATTCACCCCAAGGGGACATGTGGGTCCCCGGCTCCCCTGGCTCGCGCCGTACGGGGACTCGGCGATGACTGTCCGGTGCCGCGGGTGCGGCGTACTGCATGACGAACAGCCGGGATGACGCTAAGCGGGCCATCTTTCAAACGACAAACGGATCAGAGCTTTTGTAGCGCACGCCACAGGCCAGACACGTAACCTCCATATCAATTCGGACATATGAGGACCCCAGTGATGAATCTCAGCCACTGGGGTCCCGATATGTCCTGACTGTCACTCAGCCCGTGACCACACTCACTTCACCGATGCCGAGGGCCCTGACGGGCTCCTCGATCTGCGCGGCGTCACCGACGAGCACCGTCACCAGGCGGTCCACCGGGAAGGCGCTCACGACGGCGGCAGTGGCCTCCACGGTGCCGGTCGCGGCCAACTGGCGGTACAGCTGGGCCTGGAAGTCGTCCGGCAGGTGCTGCTCGACCTGGTCCGCGAGGGTGGCCGCGACGGACGCCGCCATCTCGTACTTGAGCGGGGCCACGCCCACCAGGTTCTGCACGGCGACATCGCGCTCGGCGTCCGTGAGGCCGTCGGCCGCGAGGGTGCGCAGGACCTTCCACAGGTCGTCGAGCGCGGGACCCGTGGACTCGGTGTCCACGGAGCCGCTGATGGCGAGCATCGCGGCGCCGGTGCCGTCCGGTGCGGAACGCAGGACCTGGGCGAACGACCGTACGCCGTAGGTGTATCCCTTCTCCTCGCGCAGGACGCGGTCCAGGCGTGAGGTGAGGGTGCCGCCGAGGCAGTACGTGCCGAGCACCTGCGCGGGCCAGACGCGGTCGTGGCGGTCCGGTCCCACGCGGCCGATGAGCAGCTGCGTCTGGACGGCTCCGGGGCGGTCCACGATGACGACACGCCCGGTGTCGTCCGCGGTCACCGGGGGCACCGGACGCGGCTCGGCGGTGCCGCCCGTCCAGGCGCCGATGGTGTCGGCGAGCACGGCGTCGAGGTCGACGCCGGTCAGGTCGCCCACGACGACGGCGGTCGCCGTGGCGGGACGCACATGCTTCTCGTAGAAGGTGCGCACCGCCGCCGAGTCGATGGCCGTGACCGTCTCCTCGGTGCCCTGCCGGGGGCGGGACATGCGCGAGGTGGCCGGGAAGAGCTGCCGGGAGAGCTCCTTGGCGGCGCGGCGCCCCGGGTTCGCGGCCTCGTGCGGGATCTCGTCCAGGCGGTTGCGCACGAGGCGCTCGATCTCGCTGTCCGCGAAGGCGGGGGCGCGCAGAGCGTCGGAGAGCAGGCCGAGCGCCTTCGGGAGGCGGGAGACCGGGACTTCGAGGGAGACGCGCACGCCGGGGTGGTCGGCGTGCGCGTCCATGGTGGCGCCGCAGCGGTCGAGTTCCGCGGCGAAGTCCTCGGCGGAGTGCTTGTCGGTGCCTTCGTTGAAAGCCCTCGCCATGATCGTGGCGACGCCGTCGAGGCCCGCGGGCTCGGCTTCGAGCGGCGCCTCCAGGTGGACCTCCACCGCGACGACCTGCTGGCCCGGGCGGTGGCAGCGCAGCACCGTGAGGCCGTTGTCCAGGGTGGCGCGCTCGGGCGCGGGGAAGGCCCACGGCCGTGCGGCGCCGGCCTGGGGCTGCGGATGGAACTGCATCGTTGCGGCCTCGGTCACTTCGCCGCCTCCTGTTCGTCCTCGTCGGTGGCTTCGGTGGCGGCAGCGCCGTCGATGGGCTCGTACACGAGCACCGCGCGGTTGTCGGGGCGCAGGCGGGCCGCCGCGGCAGCCTTGACCTCTTCCGCGGTGACGTCCAGGACGCGCCCGACGGCGGTGAGGGCGAGCTGCGGGTCGCCGAACAGGACGGCGTACCGGCAGAGTTCGTCCGCGCGGCCCGCCACCGTGGAGAGGCGGTCGAGCCACTCGCGCTCCAGCTGTGCCTGGGCGCGCTCCATCTCCTCTTCGGTGGGGCCCTCTTCCGCGAAGCGGGCGAGCTCCTCGTCGACCGCGGCCTCGATGACGGGGACCTCGACGTCACCGGACGTCTTCACGTCGAGCCAGCCGAGCGAGGGGGCGCCGGCGAGCCGCAGCAGGCCGAACCCGGCCGCCACGGCGGTGCGGTCGCGGCGCACGAGGCGGTTGTAGAGCCGGGAGGACTCGCCGCTGCCGAGGACCGTGAGCGCCAGGTCGGCCGCGTCGCACGCGCGCGTGCCGTCCTCCGGGAGGCGATAGGCGGCCATCAGGGCGCGGGCGGGGACCTCTTCCTCGACGACCTCCCGCAGCTCCTTGCCGATCGTGTCCGGCAGCGAGCCGTCGCGCGGCGGCTGCTTGCCGTCGTGCGAGGGGATGGACCCGAAGTACTTCTCCACCCAGGCGAGGGTCTGCTCCGGGTCGATGTCACCGACGATCGACAGCACCGCGTTGTTGGGCGCGTAATAGGTACGGAAGAACGCCCGGGCGTCCTCCAGCGTCGCCGCGTCCAGGTCGGCCATGGAGCCGATCGGAGTGTGGTGGTAGGGGTGGCCCTCGGGGTACGAGAGGGCGGTCAGCTTCTCGAAGGCCGTGCCGTACGGGACGTTGTCATAGCGCTGGCGGCGCTCGTTCTTGACGACGTCCCGCTGGTTCTCCATGGATTCTTCGTCGAGCGCGGAGAGCAGCGAGCCCATGCGGTCGGCTTCCAGCCACAGGGCCAGCTCGAGCTGGTGTGTGGGCATGGTCTCGAAATAGTTCGTGCGCTCGAAGCTCGTGGTGCCGTTGAGCGAACCGCCCGCGCCCTGCACCAGCTCGAAGTGGCCGTTGCCCTGGACCTGCTTCGAACCCTGGAACATGAGGTGCTCGAAGAGGTGCGCGAGGCCCGTACGCCCCTTGACCTCGTGGCGTGAACCGACGTCGTACCAGAGGCAGACCGCGGCGACCGGGGTCAGGTGGTCCTCGGAGAGCACCACGCGCAGGCCGTTGGCCAGCCGGTGCTCGGTCGCTGTCAGGCCGCCGGAGCCGGCCTCGGCTGTGGCCGTGTGACCCATGGGCATGTACGTCCCTTCGATCGCGAAAAGCTGGAAATTCTGCCAGTCCTGACACTGTATGCAAGCGTGCCGACAACCGGTGAAGTTCCCGCTCCGCGCTCGGCGTAGTCGGCCCCGAAGTCCGGGTCGTGGTCGGCGTTGTCAGTGGGACAGTCCACAATGGTCGGCGTCAGATCCCGTTGATGCCCTGGCAGACACCCTGAAGGAGCCGCAGCAGCGATGGCCCGCCGCAGCACGAAGACCCCGCCGCCCGATGAGTCGTTCGAGGAGAAGATCCTCGACATCGACGTCGTCGACGAGATGCAGGGCTCCTTCCTCGAGTACGCGTATTCGGTCATCTACTCGCGCGCCCTGCCGGACGCCCGCGACGGCATGAAGCCGGTGCACCGGCGCATCGTCTACCAGATGAGTGAGATGGGCCTGCGCCCCGACCGCGGCTATGTGAAGTGCGCCCGCGTCGTCGGCGAGGTCATGGGTAAGTTGCACCCGCACGGCGACGCGTCGATCTACGACGCCCTGGTGCGCATGGCGCAGCCCTTCTCCATGCGCCTGCCGCTGGTGGACGGCCACGGCAACTTCGGCTCCCTCGGCAACGACGACCCGCCGGCCGCCATGCGGTACACCGAGTGCAAGATGGCCGACGCGACGTCCTTGATGACGGAGTCGATCGACGAGAACACCGTCGACTTCGAGTCGAACTACGACGGCCAGGAGCAGGAGCCGGTCACCCTCCCGGCGGCCTACCCGAACCTCCTGGTCAACGGCGCTTCGGGCATCGCCGTCGGCATGGCGACGAACATGCCGCCGCACAACCTCGGCGAGGTCATCGCCGCCGCCCGTCACCTGATCAAGCACCCCGGGGCCGACCTGGAGACGCTGATGCGTTTCGTGCCGGGTCCCGACCTGCCCACGGGCGGCCGCATCGTCGGCCTGTCCGGGGTCAAGGACGCGTACGAGTCGGGCCGCGGCACCTTCAAGATCCGCGCGACGGTGGCCGTCGAGAACGTGACCGCGCGCCGCAAGGGCCTGGTCGTCACCGAACTGCCCTTCTCCGTGGGCCCCGAGAAGGTCATCTCGAAGATCAAGGACCTGGTCGGCTCGAAGAAGCTGCAGGGCATCGCCGACGTCAAGGACCTCACGGACCGTTCGCACGGCCTGCGCCTGGTCATCGAGATCAAGAACGGCTTCGTCCCGGAGGCCGTCCTGGAGCAGCTCTACAAGCTGACGCCGATGGAGGAGTCCTTCGGCATCAACAACGTGGCCCTGGTGGACGGCCAGCCCCTCACGCTCGGCCTCAAGGAACTGCTCGAGGTCTATCTCGACCACCGTTTCAACGTCGTGCGACGCCGCAGCGAGTTCCGCCGCGGCAAGAAGCAGGCCAGGCTGCACCTGGTCGAGGGGCTCCTTGTCGCCCTCCTGGACATCGACGAGGTCATCCGCCTCATCCGCTCCAGCGACAACTCCGCGCAGGCCAAGGACCGCCTGATGGAGCGGTTCTCGCTGAGCGAGATCCAGACGCAGTACATCCTCGACACGCCGCTGCGCCGCCTCACCAAGTTCGACCGCATCGAGCTGGAGTCCGAGCGCGACAAGCTCAACGCCGAGATCGAGGAGCTGACCCGCATCCTGGAGTCGGACGCCGAGCTGCGCAAGCTGGTCTCCGCCGAACTGGCCGCCGTGGCCAAGAAGTTCGGCACGGACCGGCGCACGGTCCTCCTGGAGTCGGCGGGCACCCCGGCGCCCACCGTCTCGCTGCAGGTGGCGGACGACCCGTGCCGCGTGCTCCTCTCCTCGACCGGCCTCCTCGCGCGTACGGCCAACGGCGAGCCGTTCGCCGAGAGCGACACCAAGCGCGTCAAGCACGATGTGATCGTCTCCGCCGTGCCCGCGACCGCGCGGGGTGAGGTGGGCGCGGTGACGTCCGACGGACGCCTGCTGCGCCTCTCCGTGGTGGACCTGCCCCAGCTACCGGAGACGCATTCGGCGCCGAACCTTTCGGGAGGCGCACCGGTCTCGGAGCTGCTCTCCCTGGAGGCGGACGAGAAGCTGATCTGCCTGATGACCCTGGACGAGTCCTCACCGGGCCTGGCCCTCGGCACCGAACAGGGCGTGGTCAAGCGCGTCGTCCCGGACTATCCGTCCAACAAGGAAGAGCTGGAGGTCATCACCCTCAAGGACGGTGACCGGATCGTCGGCGCGGCCGAGCTGCGCACCGGCGAGGAGGACCTGGTCTTCATCACGGACGACGCCCAGCTACTTCGGTACCAGGCCTCGCAGGTCCGTCCGCAGGGCCGCCCCGCGGGCGGCATGACGGGCATCAAGCTCGCGGACGGCGTCAAGGTCATCTCCTTCGTGGCGGTGGACCCGGCCGTGGACGCCGTGGTCTTCACGGTGGCGGGCTCGCGCGGCACGCTCGACGACTCGGTGCAGACGACGGCAAAGGTGACGCCGTTCGACCAGTACCCCCGCAAGGGCCGCGCCACGGGTGGCGTACGCGTCCAGCGCTTCCTCAAGGGAGAGGATTGCCTGAGCTTCGCGTGGGCGGGCCCGACGCCACCGCTCGCGGCCCAGCGCAGCGGCCTGCCGGCGGAGCTGCCGGAGATCGACCCCCGCCGCGACGGCTCGGGCGTCTCCCTGGCGAAGCCGGTGGCGGCGGTGGCGGGCCCGGCGTAGCCGGCTACTCCGCCGGCTCGGGTTCCTGCACGTACCGCAGCACGCCCCACATGCCGTGCTCATCGGCACCGGTCTGTGGGGCGTGCTCGCGCGCGGCCTCCAGCTCCTTCTCCAGGGCGGGTACGTCGATGCCGGACCCGATGAACACGAGCTGGGTCAGCCGGGGCTCACCCGCGGCCCATGGCTCCGGGTAGAACCGCAGAAACCGCCCCACGGCGTGCACGGCGTACTTGTTGCGCGGGTCGTGGGCGCCGAAATCGACGTACCCCTTGATGCGGTAGAGCCCTTCGGGCCGACTGTCGAGGAGGGCCATGAACGGGCGGGGGCTCATGGGCACTTCGGAGGAGAAGGAGAGACTTTCGTAGGCGGAGTGCAGATGGCCATGGTGGTCACCGTCCGCGTCATGCTCATGCTGATGCAGGTCGTCGAAGGAGAGCTGCCCGAGGCGCTCGCCCACGGGTTTCCGGTCAAGGAGCAGCTCCACGTCGACGCGTCCGTGCGAGGCGGGGACGACGGCGGCACGATCGGTGAGCCCGCGGACGACACCGAGGACCCGCTCCCGCTCGTCTTCAGCGACTCGGTCGACCTTGTTGACGACGACAAGATCAGCGATGCCGAGGTGCCGGTCGACCTCGGGGTGCCGCTGCCGGATCGAGTCGAACTCGACGGCATCGACAACCTCGACGAGCCCGCCGTACACGATGTGCGGATTCTCGCTGGCGAGCACCATCTTCACGAGCTCCTGCGGCTCGGCAAGCCCACTGGCCTCGATGACGATGAGGTCGATCCGGGCGGAGGGCTGAGCGAGCTTCTCCAGATACGCGTCGAGCTCACTGGCGTCCACAGCGCAGCACAAACACCCGTTGCCGAGCGAAACGGTGGAGTCCCCGAGCTGCCCGGCAACGGCCATGGCGTCGATCTCGATGGCCCCGAAGTCATTGACGATCGCCCCGATACGGCTGCCACCGCTGCGGTGGAGCAGGTGATTGAGCAGGGTCGTCTTCCCCGAACCCAGGAAGCCGGTGAGGACGACGACCGGGATTTGCCCGGCACCCGGCTGAGTCAACGTGCGACCCCTTTCACACTGACGCGTGCACCGGCGTGAGCACCGGCTCTCGTACGACGAACGACTGCCGTCCCAGCATACGAGCGCGTAGAAAGCCCACGAAGTGAACGATTGTTAGCGGCGCAGCCGGGGCACACATCTGGCACGGCGCCGGGACATGCGACCACAGCTGCCTTCCGTGCGCCTCCTCTCCGCCTCCCTGCCGATCAGAGCCGCTCGGCATTCTGGAAGGCGGCAAGCGCGCCGCCCATCGCTCGCCGGTCCTCACCCTGTCGACCCGCATCCGACGACCGGCGGACGGTCGCCGATTCGGGGGTTGACATGGCCACACAGAAGCGTGGGACACGGAGGTTGGGGTGCACCGCTGCCGCGGGCCTTGCTTTCGCCGTCGGGGCACTCACGGTCCTGACCGCTCAGCAACGCAAGCACGGAGTGTGGGCGCTGCGACTGCACAACGCATGTGCAGACCGGCCCGATCGTCAGCAGAATGCCACCACCTTGATCGCGCAACAGCGACTGCAGTTCGACATGCTCAGCAAGGCGATGGACGACCCTGACTTGGCGGCTGTCCTGGACACCTTCGACGTGACTCTCGACCCCCGGACGCTCCGGCAGTACCTGTTCGCTAACGCGGTGTACACCAACGCACTGCTCTTCTGGCGCGTCGGCAACTTCAGCTGGGAAGAGGTACACGGGCATCTGCGCCTCATCTGCCAGAACCCGATCTTCCGCCGCTACTGGAAGGCCACTCAGCCGCACCGGGCCAGCCTGCTTGACGCTTCGGACGAGGCTCGCCTGGGCCGAATGGTCGACAAGCTCATACGGGATCTGGAGGAAGCGGACACCGACGAGTGGTGGGTGGTGGGTGAACCCCCAACCGAACAGGGCTAGTTCAGCCTTTCGAGAGTGTGCCACGCCGTGTTGACTCAGCTTGTCTCGGACACCACCAGTACCTAAGGTAAGCGCGCGCGTCCTACCCCAAACACGACTGTCCAAACTGCTTGCGACGTCCAGGTCTGCGCACTCAACCACTCCAGACTGGAAAACCGTTGAAGATCGTGCGCCGCATCGGTGCCTCTCCCCAGCAGCGGGGAAGCGCCTCAGGACAGTCATGCCCCGATGTCTTCGAACTCAGCGACGGAAACTTCGCCGTCATCGGGACAGAGGCAACAGCGACGCTCGAGAAAGAACTCCCGCCTGACGCCTCGCGAGCGGACTACGAACGCATCGTGATCGTGAGCCGCGAGACGCTGGTCCGCGCCAAGGGTGAGATCCCCGACTCTTAGCGGTAGTTGACGGGGTGGCAGAGCCCCATCAGTTCTGGCCCTGGCCACCACCATCCAGTTTCCCACCCCTGGCCCCGAGGGAAGAATCCCGCGGTCTCCAGGGGGAGGAACCATGGCACGCCAAACCAACTTGCGTTCAGCGCTCTCGATCTGCGCGTGGCTGACCACCGCCATCGCGGGCGTCGCACTGGTGGGCGTGGCCTCCGTCATCATCAGCGGCTGGCTCGCACGCGGCGCCGAAGCAGCCAGCGGAAGCCGTAAGGCCGCGGAGGAACGCAGCCTCCTCGGGGACTACTTCGGCGGCGTGAGCGCCGTCTTCTCCGGGATCGCGCTACTGCTCCTCATCGTCACGCTGCTGTTCCAGCAACGCGAACTGCAGTTTCAGCGCCGAGAGCTCGCGATGCAGCGTGAAGAGATGGTCGCCTCGCGCACCGAACTGCGCCGGAGCGCGGAGGCCGACATGCGGGCTCTGCACATGCAGCTGACACAGATGGCGATGGACGACCCCTCACTGGCCGAGGTCTGGAATGACTACGCAGGTGCGTCGGACACCGAACTCCGGCAGAACCTCTTCGCCAACCTCGTTTACAGCCACTTCGTGCTCGCGCTCAGTTGGGGCAGCTACTCGGAGGACGATCTGGTGATTTACGCCCAGAATCTCCTCGCAAGTCCCGTTTTTCTGCGCTACTGGACCGCCTCTCGCGCAGGCAAGGCCGGTGCGCCACCGGAGAGCCCCGAGGGTCGCCTTTTCCGGGTCTTCGATCAGGCTCTGACCGACCGCCATGGAGGGGCGCCCCCGCCCACCTCGTGAGCGGGGAAATGGACGAGCGGTGGCGGAGTGGCTGAACGCGCCCCGCCGCCGCACGCTCAGGCGAACGCCGGAACCTCCTCGGGCGCCACCGCCCCCACATACCGCGCCGCCGGCCGAATAATCTTCGAGTCCTCCGCCTGCTCCAGGACGTTGGCCCCCCAACCCACCACCCGCGCCGCCGCGAAGGTGGGCGTGAACATCTCCCGGGGCAGGCCGCACAGCTCCATGACGACGCCCGCGTAGAACTCCACGTTCGTGTGCAGCTCGCGGCCCGGCTTCAGTTCGGCGAGGATCGCCTCCACCTGGCGCTCGACCTCGACCGCGAACTCCACCATGGGCCCGCCGAATTGCCGCGCGATACCCCGCAGCATGCGTGAACGCGGGTCCTCCGTGCGGTACACGGGGTGGCCGAAGCCCATGATCCGGTCCCCCGCGAGCACCCGCTCACGGATCCAGCCGTCGATGCGATCGGGCGTGCCGATGGCGTCCAGCGTGTCCAGCGCCCGGCTCGGCGCCCCACCGTGCAGCGGACCCGACAACGCGCCCACGGCCCCCACCAGACAGGCCGCGACATCCGCCCCGGTCGACGTGATCACCCTCGCCGTGAACGTGGACGCGTTGAAGCCGTGGTCAATGGTTGAGATCAAGTACTGCTCGATCGCCCTCGCACGCTCCGGATCCGGTTCCGAACCCGTCAGCATGTAGAGGTAGTTGGCGGCGTAGGAGAGGTCCTCGCGCGGCTCAACGGGGACGAGCCCCTGGCCGAGCCGGTACAGCGCGGTGAGCAGCGTCGGCACGACAGCGGACGCGGCGAGCGCGTCGGCACGGCGCCGGTCGCCGTCGATGTCGTACACCGGGCGGAAACCCTTTGCCGCACCGAAGAGCGACAGCGCCGTACGCAGTCCGGAGAGCGGCCCCGACAGGGCGCTGGCGCGGGCTATGGCGGGCAGCGCGGCACGTACCTCCTCGGGCAGGCGGCGGAGGCCCGCGGTCTGCTCGACGAAGGCGGCTCGCTGCCCCCCGTCCGGCAGCTCGCCATGGAACATCAGGTGCCAGACGTCCTCGAAGCCGCGGGTCTGCGCGAGCTCGACGGCCGAGTACTGGCGGTAGTGGTAGAAGCCCTCGTGTCCCCTGACGTCCCCGAGCCGGGTCTCGGTCACGACGACGCCCGCGAGCCCGCGGGGAACCTCCACGGGACTGCTGGGGGTGGTGGTGGAGCCATTGATCGGCATGTTCTTCCTCGACTTCCTCCCTGGACTTGATTTGACTGTCCATGCTTGACTGAGTCATTGTCAATATTGATTGAATCAATCTAGGGTCGGAGTGGATACGGTGACGCCATGACGGATCAAGAGGCCGCCCCCAAGGAAGGCCGACGCCTGAGCACCCGGGAAGCCGCGGAACTGCTCGGCGTGAAGCAGGAGACCGTGTACGCCTACGTGAGCCGCGGCCAGCTCAGCAGTCGCCGTGGCCCCGGCTCCCGGGGCAGCACCTTCGACGCCAAAGAAGTCGAGTCGCTCGCCCGCAGGAACCGCCGGGAGCCCGCCGCCACCTCCGCGAGCAGCGAACTCTCCGTCCGCACCCGCATCACGCTCATCGACAAGGACCGCTACTACTACCGCGGCGTCGACGCGACGGAACTCTCCCTGGCGCACTCCTACGAAGAGGTCGCCGAGTGGCTGTGGACGGGTGTCATGCGTCCCGGAATCCGCTTCACCGCCCCCGGGGAGACCGCGGACGCCGCACGCCGTGCCGTCGACGCGCTCCCCGAGCACAGCGGCCCGACCGACCGCCTCCGTGTGGCCGCCATCGCGGCCGCCGCGGCCGACCCCCTCCGCTTCGACCTCTCCGAAGAAGCCGTCATCGGCACCGCACGCACCCTCATCCCCACGCTCGTCACGGCACTGCCCCCGGTGAGCCGCGCCCATCGGGACGAGGGCCCACTGGCCCACCGGCTGTGGGCACGGCTGAGCGGCCGACAGCCCCAGGAAGCCCAGCTGCACGCCCTGGACACCGCGCTCGCGCTGCTCGTCGACCACGACCTCGCCGCATCGACGCTCGCCGTCCGCGTCGCCGCATCCGCCCGCGCCCACCCGTACGCAGCCGTGTCGGCCGGCCTCGGCGTCCTGGAGGGCCCCCTGCACGGCGCGGCGAGCGGCCTCGCGCACCGCATGCTCCTGGACGTCCTTGACCGCGGCAGCGCGGCCCCCGTAGTGGCCGACGAGCTTCGCGCGGGCCGCCGCGTCCCCGGCCTCGGCCACCGGCTCTACCCCGGCGACGACCCGCGCGCAGAGGCCCTGTTCACGCTTCTGGAGGCGATCCCCGAGGCAGGGCCCGCCCTCGCGGCGGCGCGCGACGTGGTGGCCACCACGGCTCGCCACACGGACCTGCACGCCAATGTCGACCTGGCCCTCGCCGTCCTGACCGCCTCCTCCGGGATGCCCGCCGAGGCGGGTGAGACGATCTTCGCCGTGGCGCGCACGGCCGGCTGGATCGCACACGCCCTGGAGGAGTACGAGGAACGTCCGCTGCGCATGCGCCCCAGCGGGCAGTACGTCGGACTGCGTCCGCCCCAGGCCATGCCCGTGCCCGACGGGGGATGAATCAGCCCAGACCCGGCGCGGGTTAGGCTCGCCTCTGTGAGTACGTGCGCCACCGCTTCGCGGGACCTGGACGAGCCTCTCGCGGGGACCGCGGCCACCGCCAGGACCTGGCTGCTCCTTGAACAGCCGGGCCCGTGGGGCGCCAGAGCGCTCACTTCGAGCCACCTGGATCCGGAAGTGGGCCGCGCCCTTGAGGCCGCCGCCGAGGGAACAGGCGTACGGGTCGCGCTCATCCGCCGCCCCGGCCGCCACGCCGACAGCCACCCCTCGGCACGCCGACGGGTGTACGTGGCGCACACCGCGCCCGGCAACAGCTGGCTGCGCGGACACGTCACGGACAGGCCGGAGGAGCTGCTCGGCCTCGACTTCACGGCTCTGGGCGCGGGCGACCACGGCGGATTCGGCGCCCCGCACACCGGCGACCCGCTCGCCCTGGTCTGCACGAACGGCAAACGTGACCGTTGCTGCGCGCTCCTGGGCAGGCCACTCGCCGCCGAACTCGCCACGTCAGGTGAACAAGGCGTCTGGGAAGTCACTCATCTGGGTGGTCACCGCTTCTCCCCCACGCTCCTTGTCCTGCCCTACGGCTACGCATACGGCCACTCCGATCAGGCCGCCGTCAAAGGCATCCTCGAAGCGGTGCGTACGGGGCGGGTCGTCACCGAGGGCTGCCGGGGCAGTTCCGCCTGGGAGCGCCCCGGACAGGCCGCCGAACTCGCGGTGCGCGCCACGGCGGGCGAGGAGGCGGCGGGCGCCCTGAGCGTCGTCCACACGGACGGCACGGCCCCGCGCTGGGGCGTGACCGTGGCCCACACCGACGGGCGGCGCTGGCGCGTGACGGTCGCCCAGGGATCCTCCCAGCCGCCCAGACCGGAGAGCTGCGGCGCGGCACTTGCGGCCCCGGCTCGCATGGATGTCGTGGCGGTGCGGCTGCTCGGGGACGGAGCCGCACAGGAGATCCCCGCCACAGTCACTTCGGAGTAGCCCTCCGCTCGCCGTACCGTTCGTACACATGAGCCCGACCTCCCCTGCCCGAAGACTCCGCCTCGGCCTGCCGCGGCGCGTGTTCTCGCAGGTGCTGCTCATGCAGCTGGCGATCGCCGCCGGGGTCGCCGTGCTCGCGACGGGGCTCTTCCTCGCGCCGCTCAGCGATCAACTGGACGACCAGGCGATGCGTCGCGCGCTCGCCATCGCCCAGACCACGGCCGCCCAGCCGCAGATCGCCGACGACCTCCGCTCCTCGAAGCCCGCCGTCGACGGGCCCGTGCAGACGGAAGCGGAACGCATCCGGCGTGCCAGTGGCGCGGAGTACGTCGTGATCATGAACAAGGACGGCGTGCGCTGGTCCCACACGGACCATGGCCAGATCGGCCGCATCGTCTCCACCGACCCCAGCGAGGCGCTCGCCGGGGACGAGGTCATGGAGATCGACGACGGCACCCTGGGCCGCTCGGCTCGCGGCAAGGTGCCGCTGCGGGAGATCGACGGGGACATCGTGGGAGCCGTCTCCGTCGGCATCGAGTACGACAGTGTCCGCGCCCGGCTGATCCACGCGATCCCCGGGCTCTTCGCCTACGCGGGTGGGGCGCTCGCCGTCGGCGCCCTCGCCGCCTATCTGATCTCACGCAGGGTGCAGCGACAGACCCGTGACCTGGCCTTCTCCGATATCTCGGCACTCCTTGCGGAACGCGAGGCGATGCTGCACAGCATCCGCGAGGGCGTGGTGGCCCTGGACCGCGCGGGCCGCGTACGCCTGCTCAACGACGAGGCCCAGCGTCTCCTCGGACTCGGCGCGGCAGCCATCGGGCAACCGCTCGACACCGCGCTCGGCCCGGGGCGTACGACCGACGTGCTCGCCGGACGGGTCACCGGCACCGACCTCCTGACCGTCCGCGGTCAGCGTGTCCTCGTCGCCAACCGCATGCCCACGGACGACGGCGGCGCCGTCGCCACCCTGCGTGACCGCACCGAACTGGAGCAGCTGGGCCGCGAACTCGACTCCACCCGCGGTCTCATCGACGCGCTGCGGGCCCAGGACCACGAACACGCCAACCGCATGCACACCCTGCTCGGCCTCCTGGAACTGGAGATGTACGAGGAGGCGGCGGAGTTCGTCGGCGAGGTGGCGGGCGCGCACCGGGTGACCGCCGAACAGATCACGGAGAAGATCGGCGACCCGCTGCTCGCCGCGCTCCTGGTGGGCAAGGCCACGGTCGCCGCGGAGCGCGGGGTCGTCCTCGCCGTTCCGCGCGACACCGCGCTGCCCGACCGGCTGATCGATCCCGGCGGTCTGGTCACCATCGTCGGCAATCTGGTCGACAACGCGCTCGACGCGGCGGCGGGCACCCTCCACGCGCGCGTGGAGGTCGATGTACGCACGGAGGGACGCGCCGTCGTGCTGCGGGTGAGCGACACGGGCCCTGGCGTACCGCCCGGACAACGCGAGACGATCTTCACCGAGGGCTGGTCCACCAAGGAGCCGCCGGCACACGGCAAGCGCGGCATCGGGCTCGCCCTGGTCCGCAGGCTCGCCGAACGGCAGGGCGGCAGCGCACGGGCCGACGCCTCCCCCGAAGGGGGCGCCGAGTTCACCGTCGTCCTGCCCGAAGCGCTCGCCCAGCCCGAACTGGACCCGACGTCCGAACCGGCCCGCACGGAGGAGACACGATGATCGAGGTTCTCGTCGTGGACGACGACGTCCGGGTCGCGGACGTCAACGCCGCCTACGTGACGAAAGTCCCCGGTTTCCGGGTGGCCGCGAAGGCCCACAGCGCGGCCGAGGCCCTGCGGCTCGTCGAGGAGCTCCCGGTCGACCTGGTACTCCTCGACCACTATCTGCCGGACCGGACGGGCCTCGCCGTGGTCCGTACGCTGCGTGAGCGCGGCCACCAGACCGACGTGATCATGGTGACCGCCGCGCGCGACGTCGCCACCGTGCAGGCCGCGATGCGCCACGGAGCCCTGCAGTACCTGGTCAAGCCGTTCTCGTACGCGGGACTTCGCGCGAAGCTCGACGCGTACGCGACCTTGCGCCGCACCCTGGACGGCGGGGGCGAGGCCGAGCAGGCCGAGGTCGACCGCATCTTCGGCGCCCTCTCGGCGACTCCGGCGCCGGAGCTGCCCAAAGGCCACTCCCCCACCACGGCGGAGCTGGTCCGCAGGGCCCTGATGGGCGCGGAAGGTCCGCTGTCCGCCCAGGAGTTGGCCGACCGCACCCGGCTGAGCCGCCAGACGGCCCAGCGCTATCTGAAGCTCCTCGAGCGCTCGGGGCGCGTCCGGCTCAGCCTCAAGTACGGCGACACGGGCCGCCCGGAGCACCGCTACGAGTGGGCGTCCAGCGCCTCCTAGCCACCCGTGGCGGGCAGTTACGCCGCTCCCGCCCCGGTGAGCGAGCGCACCTCGGTCTCCGCGTGCTTGGCCTCGTCCGCGGGCTCCGACGAGGTGACGGTGCCCAGCCATCCGGCCAGGAAGCCCAGCGGGATGGAGACGAGCCCGGGGTTCTCCAGCGGGAAGTACTGGAAGTCCACTCCCGGGAAGAGCGAGCTCGGCCCTCCGGAGACCACGGGTGACAGCACGACGAGCACCAGGGCGGGCACCAGTCCGCCGTAGACCGACCAGACCGCTCCCCGCGTGGTGAAGTTCCGCCAGAACAGCGAGAAGAGCAGCACGGGCAGATTCGCGGACGCGGCGACCGCGAAGGCCAGGCCGACCAGGAACGCCACGTTGAGATCCCGGGCGAGCAGCCCCAGGCCGATCGCGACCACACCGATCCCGGCGGCCGCGAGGCGCGCCACCGCCACCTCGCTGCGCGGCTTCGCGTGCTTGCGCCGCAGCGACGCGTACAGGTCGTGGGCCACCGATGCCGAGGAGGCGAGCGTGATCCCGGCGACGACGGCGAGGATCGTGGCGAAGGCGATCGCGGCGACGATCGCGAAAAGAACCGTTCCTCCCGTGGAGTCCGCGCCGCCGCCCAGATCGAGCGCGAGCAGCGGGACCGCCGTGTTCCCCGCGGCGTTCGATCCCCGCACGGCATCGGACCCCACGATCGCGGCGGCGCCGAAGCCGAGCACGATCGTCATCAGGTAGAAGCTGCCGATGAGGCCGATGGACCAGACGACGGAACGGCGGGCGGCCCGCGCGGTCGGCACCGTGTAGAAGCGGGAGAGGATGTGCGGCAGCCCGGCCGTGCCGAGGACGAGTGCGAGTCCGAGACTGATGAAGTCCAGGCGCGAGGTCCAGTCGCTGCCGTACCTCAACCCGGGCGCGAGGAACTGACTGCCGTGTCCGCTGCGATCGGCGGCGGTTCGCAGCAACTGGTCGAAGTCGCCGTGGAAACGCAGGAGCACGAGCACGGTCAGCGCGATCGCGCCGCACATCAGCAGGACCGCCTTGACGATCTGGATCCAGGTGGTGGCCCGCATCCCTCCCAACGACACGTAGATGACCATGAGCGCACCGACGCCGATCACCGTCCAGGTCTGCGCCGCCTCGCTCGTCCCGCCGAGCAGCAGCGCGACCAGTGAGCCCGCCCCCACCATCTGCGCCACCAGGTAGAGAACGGACACGGTCACCGAGGAAGTTCCCGCCGCGATGCGCACGGGCCGCTCCCTCATCCGTGCGGCCACGACATCGGCGAGCGTGAACCGGCCGCAGTTGCGCACCAGTTCGGCCACCAGGAACAGCACGACCAGCCAGGCGACGAGGAAACCCACCGAGTAGAGCAACCCGTCGTACCCGAAGAGCGCGATCAGCCCGGAGATGCCGAGGAAGGAGGCGGCCGACATGTAGTCGCCCGCGATGGCGAATCCATTCTCCATGGGCGAGAAGAGCCGGCCGCCCGCGTAGAACTCCTCCGCCGAACCGTGCCGGTTGCGGCTCACCCACGTCGTGATGGCGAGCGTGACGGCCACGAACACGCCGAACAGCAGCAGGGCGAGTGTCTGGTGGTCCCCGGTCATCGCTCGCTCCCCCGGGCCAGTTCCTGCTCCCGCTTCTGCTCGAACACGGCCCAGCGCAGATCGAGCGCCGCGTGATCCCTGCGCAGCCGGGCGTGGCGGGCGTACGCCCAGGTCAGCAGGAAGGTGGTGAGGAACTGGCCGAGGCCGGCGAGCATCGCGACGTTCACGGCTCCGGCGACCGGGCGTGCCATCAGCCCCGGTGCCGTCGTCGCGGTCACGACGTACGCGACGTACCAGGTGAAGAAGAGGGCCACTCCGGGGAAGACGAACCGCCGATACCGGCCGCGCACCTCCTGGAAGGCAGCACTGCGCTGGACCTCCAGATAGATGTCGGCGGCGCTCGCGGCCCGCTCCGGCGCGGCCCGGGGCGCCACCACGGGCGCCGGCGCGCCCGTGCCGTCCAGCTCACCCCAGCCGGACGCAAGCGCGTCGTACCAGGGATCCCTCGGATCTCCGGTCCGCGCCGGCCCCGCATCGCGCCCGTCGTGCTTCTCCACCGAACTCTCCTTGTCCGCAGCCTTGTTCGGCCGCGTGCCCAAGGATGGACAGAACGGGAAGATCCCTGACTCTTCTCTCCCTGCTCTTCACCCCATCAGGTGAAGGACCTCATCAATGGCCCCCACAAATGGAACGTGGGTGGAGCCAAGAGGCTCCACCCACGGTGGAATGCGTCCCGCGCGAGCGCTACGCGTCGATGCGCGAACGGTCCAGCGTCGCCGCCGAGCTCGTGATGAACTCCTTGCGGGGCGCCACGTCATTGCCCATCAGCAGATCGAAGACCTGCTCGGCGGCGTCCAGGTCGCCGATGTTGACCCGCCGCAGGGTGCGGAAGCGGGGGTCCATGGTGGTCTCCGCCAGCTGATCGGCGTCCATCTCTCCGAGGCCCTTGTAGCGCTGGATGGAGTCCTTGAAGCGGATCCCCTTGCGCTGGTATTCCAGGAGCGTCTCGCGCAGCTCGTTGTCCGAGTACGTGTAGACGTACTTGTCCTGGCCCTTCTTCGGCTGTACCAGCTCGATCCGGTGCAGGGGCGGCACGGCCGCGAAGACCCGGCCCGCCTCCACCATCGGACGCATGTAGCGCTGGAACAGGGTGAGCAGCAGGATCCGGATGTGCGCGCCGTCCACATCGGCGTCGACGAGCAGGATGATCTTTCCGTAGCGCGCCGCGTCGATGTCGAAGGTCCGGCCTGACCCAGCCCCTATGACCTGGATGATCGCGCCGCACTCGGCGTTCTTCAGCATGTCCGTGACGGACGCCTTCTGAACGTTGAGGATCTTGCCGCGGATCGGCAGGAGGGCCTGGAACTCGGAATTCCGCGCCAGCTTGGCGGTGCCGAGCGCGGAGTCTCCCTCGACGATGAAGAGCTCGCTGCGCTCCACGTCGTCGCTGCGGCAGTCGGCGAGCTTGGCGGGCAGCGAGGAGGACTCCAGGGCCGTCTTACGGCGCTGGGCGTCCTTGTGCTGCCGCGCCGCGATGCGCGTACGGGCGGCGGCGACGGCCTTCTCCATCACGGCACGCGCCTGCGCCTTGGCGTCGCGCTTGGTGGACGTCAGGAACGCCTTGAGCTCCTTGGCGACGACGTTGGAGACGATGCGGTTGGCCGCCGACGTGCCGAGCACCTCCTTGGTCTGGCCCTCGAACTGCGGCTCGGCGAGACGGACCGTGATGACCGCGGTCAGCCCCTCCAGGGCGTCGTCCTTGACGATGTCGTCCTCGGCGACGCGCAGCACCTTCTGGGTGCGCAGCACCTCGTTCATCGTCTTCGTGAGGGAGCGCTCGAAGCCCGTCACGTGGGTGCCGCCCTTGGGGGTGGCGATGATGTTGACGAAGGACCGCAGCGTCGTGTCGTAACCCGTGCCCCAGCGAAGGGCGATGTCCACGGCGAGCTCACGGGTGACCTCGGTGGGAGACATCTGGCCGTGGTCGTCGAGGACCGGGACGGTCTCCTTGAAGGTGCCCTGCCCGGTGAGGCGGAGGACGTCGCAGACGGCCTTGTCCTGGGCCAGGTACTCGCAGAACTCGCTGATGCCGCCGTCGAAGCGGAAGGATTCCTCGCCCTTGGTACCGCCCTCTCCGAGGCCGTACTCGTCGCGCACGACGATGGTCAGGCCGGGCACCAGGAACGCGGTCTGCCGGGCGCGCTGGTGCAGCGTCTCGAGGTTGAGCTTGGCGTCCTTGAGGAAGATCTGGCGGTCGGCCCAGTAGCGCACGCGCGTGCCGGTGCGCGTCTTGGGGATCTTCTTGGCCTTGCGCAGCTTGGCCGACGAGTCGAAGTCGGCGTCGGGGCCGGGCTTGGCGAAGGCCCCGGGGACGCCACGACGGAAGCTGATCGCGTGGGTGTGCCCGTGGAGGTCCACCTCCACGTCGAGGCGAGCGGACAGGGCATTCACCACGGAGGCACCCACACCGTGCAGACCGCCGGAAGCAGCGTAGGCGCCACCTCCGAACTTTCCGCCCGCGTGGAGCTTGGTCATGACGACCTCGACTCCGGAGAGGCCGGTCTTGGGCTCGACATCCACCGGGATGCCTCGGCCGTTGTCGCGGACCTCTACGGAGGCGTCGTCGTGGAGGATGACTTCGATGTGGTCGCAGTAGCCGCCCAGGGCCTCGTCGACGGAGTTGTCGATGATCTCCCAGAGGCAGTGCAGCAGGCCACGGCTGTCCGTCGACCCGATGTACATGCCAGGACGCTTGCGAACGGCCTCGAGCCCCTCCAGGACGAGCAGGTGCCGCGCGGTGTAGTTGGAACCGTCCCGGTCTGCTCCGGTCAGCAATGCTGTGGACGGCACGGACGTCTCGGCGGTCACGCGGTTCGCTCCTCGCTGAATTTCAAAAGGGGCCTCTTGGGGTAAGGCCCCGGCTTCGGTTGCCGCTCAGAGGGTACCGAGGCCTGGTAGAGCCGTTGTAACGCCACCCTCGTCACTCCTCACACTAGTCCAGTGCCGCACGCTTGTTCGATCCCTCGATTGAGTGAAGCGCACGTCACGTTCCCTTCCAGGCATGAACCATTTAGGCTCCGGGCACGTCCTCATGAACAACCGGCAACCCAGCCGGCGGACGACCGACCTGACAGACAGCGCGAAACCGTACGACACGTTAGAGACGTAATACGGCACATTCGCCGCCAACCGGCAGCAGACAGCCGCCTCGGAAAAAACTTCGAGGAAAAGCCACGAGCGGGAACGTTTTCGGCCTGGTTGGATGTTGACCCTGGTACGACAGCTCGTCGAGCTAGAGAAGAGGCGACGTGACTACTGTTCTGACCCCCGCGAGCCCCCTGACGGCCGCTGATCGCTGCGACCGCTGCGGCGCCCAGGCATACCTGCGCGTCGTCCTGTTGAGCGGCGGTGAACTGCTCTTCTGCGCCCACCACGGCCGCAAGTTCGAGCCGGAACTCAAGAAGATCGCCGCTGAGATACAGGACGAGACGGAGCGGCTGACGGCCGTCCCGGAGACCAACGACGAGGATCGCTGACACCTCGCACCCACGACGAGCGATCCGGCGCACGCCAGGCCGGTGACCGGGCGGCCGACCCTGCCAACCCCAGGGTCGGCCGCCCGCTCGCGTTACAGGGGCGCCCAGGCGCCTTCTCGGCGGTCTCTCGCGGCGCCCCATACCCCCCACGCGGACAACTCCCGTACTTCAGCCGCGCGAATCGACCGCCTGTGCGGCGCTCGAGACTCGCGTGTAGACCCCGGGGCTCCCGGCCCGCCCACAGCCGCTCCCCCACGACACCAGGCCGATCAGCCGCCCCCGCGCGACCAGCGGGCCGCCGCTGTCCCCCTGGCAGGCGTCTCGGCCGCCCTCAAGTTCCCCCGCGCACAGCATGGATGCGGCCGAGTACGTTCCGTCAGAATTGCCCGGATAGGCCTCCTTGCAGGTGGCATCAGGCAGTACGCGTACCTGCGCGGAGTGCAACGTCCGCGCGTAGTCGCCCGATCCCGTGGTGTCACCCCACCCGTAGACCTCCGCACGCGTGCCGGGTGCGTACGCCTGGTCCCCCGCGGCCGCCATACCGATGACGTAGCCCTGCGGAAGCGGTTTGGCCAGCGACACAACGGCGTAGTCGCCGGAGTTCGACGAACTGTCGTACTCCGGATTGACCTTCACCTCACGCACCGGAACCTCGCGGCCCTGCGCTCTCCCCAGATCGTCCCGGCCGGCGATCACCTTCAGGTCACTCATCTCGCCCAGCCGTACTCCGAGGACTTCCTCCCCCAGGCAGTGGGCCGCCGTGAGGACCGTGGACCGCCCGACCACCACACCTCCGCAGAACTGTCCCGAACGCGTACCCCCGAACCGGTCACGGCTGGACAGCGCCACCACCCAGGGACTGTCGGCCACCCGGACCGGACCGCCGCCGACGACGACGCTGTCGGCGGCCGCGGGGGTCGTGGAGGCCAACGGCAGCGCCACCACCGGGGCCACAAGGGCCAGCGTCGCCGTGAATGTTCGGGCGATAGGACGAGGCATGCGATCTCCTCACTCTGGGTTCTCGTGAAACACCCACAGTGATCCAGTGCGTCACACCCCGCACCCGCGCCACGCGCGTCCGCGTCGCGGCGGTGCGTCACGGGGTGGTGCGTCACGCGGCGGCCGCGCCGGACAAACAGAAGACCCGGGGCCTCGCGTGAGGTCCCGGGTCTTCTTCGTGGAGCGCTGGTGACTAGTCGAGGTAGTCGCGCAGGACCTGCGAACGCGACGGGTGGCGCAGCTTCGACATCGTCTTCGACTCGATCTGACGGATGCGCTCACGCGTCACTCCGTAGACCTTGCCGATCTCGTCGAGGGTCTTCGGCTGGCCGTCCGTGAGACCGAAGCGCATAGAGACCACGCCCGCCTCACGCTCGGACAGGGTGTCGAGCACGGAGTGCAGCTGCTCCTGAAGGAGCGTGAAGCTGACCGCGTCGGCCGGAACGACCGCTTCGGAGTCCTCGATGAGGTCACCGAACTCGCTGTCGCCGTCCTCACCCAGGGGGGTGTGGAGGGAGATCGGCTCACGGCCGTACTTCTGGACCTCGATGACCTTCTCGGGGGTCATGTCGAGTTCCTTGGCCAGCTCCTCCGGGGTGGGCTCACGGCCCAGGTCCTGGAGCATCTGGCGCTGCACGCGCGCGAGCTTGTTGATGACCTCGACCATGTGCACCGGGATACGGATGGTGCGGGCCTGGTCGGCCATCGCGCGGGTGATCGCCTGACGGATCCACCAGGTGGCGTACGTGGAGAACTTGTAGCCCTTGGTGTAGTCGAACTTCTCGACCGCGCGGATCAGACCGAGGTTGCCCTCCTGGATGAGGTCCAGGAACAGCATGCCGCGGCCGGTGTAGCGCTTGGCCAGGGAGACCACCAGACGGAGGTTGGCCTCCAGGAGGTGGTTCTTGGCGCGGCGCCCGTCCTCGGCGATGATCTCCAGCTCGCGCTTCAGCTTCGGGGCGAGCTTGTCGGCGTTGGCCAGCTTGTCCTCGGCGAACAGGCCGGCCTCGATGCGCTTGGCGAGCTCGACCTCCTGCTCGGCGTTGAGCAGCGGGACCTTGCCGATCTGCTTCAGGTAGTCCTTGACGGGGTCGGCGGTGGCACCGGCCGCGGCGACCTGCTGGGCCGGGGCGTCGTCCTCGTCCTCGTCGGACAGCACGAAGCCTGCCTGGGGACCTTCCTCCGTGGCCTCGCCCTCACCGGGCTTGCCCTTGGCGGTCGTCTCCTCAGTGGCCTCGTCGTCCACCATCTCGTCGTCCTGCTTGGACGTCTTCTTGGCCGTCGCCTTCTTGGCGACGGTCTTCTTGGCGACGGCCTTCTTCGCCGTCGTCTTCTTGGCGGCGACCTTCTTCGCGGGCGCGTCCTCAGCGGCGACATCCACGGCCGACGCCTCGGGGGCGGCGGACGCGGTGGCCTGCTTCGCCGTGGCCGTCTTGGCCGCGACGGTCTTGGTCGCGGTGCGCTTGGCCGGGCTCTTCGCTGCGACGCTCTTGCGGGGGCGTTTCGGCTCCGCGGCACTGACCATCAGCGTCACACCCTCTTCCTCGAGGATCTGGTTGAGGCTGCGCAGAACGTTCTTCCACTGAGTGGCCGGAATCTGGTCAGCTTCGAAGGCACGACGCACGTCATCGCCGGCGATCTGCCCATCAGCCTTTCCCCGCTCGATGAGCGCCATGACAGAGACGGATTCGGCGATCTCCGGCGGGAGCGTACGGGATGTGCTGGCCGACACGAACAACCTCTCGGAACGTTGGAAAACGGCTTCCGGCCCCGTCCATTGTGGACCAGGACCGACGACCGACGACTAGGGATGGGCCGACGGCGCAGGCGGGGCCGGGGAGCTACACAGCGCCGCGAACGACTGCTGTATTCCCTCCTCGGCTATCACCTCTTAGGTCATCGCGCTGCCCCGACGAGCGTTACGCCCAATCTACGTGGCCCGAGTCACACCCCGTAAGCGCGTAAAAGCGGCCAGATACGGTCAGACATGTGCAGACCTGAGCTCTGACGGCCCTCCGACCCGCAACGACCGCGTCGCCGGGTCCCTGCCGGATCCCCGAGGAACCCGCAGAAGCCCGGCGACGCCACCGCGCCAACGGAGTGATGAGGTCGTGCCGCGGAGCGCATCAGCCGGCCGTACGAACGCAGACCCGGCCGTCAGTGCTCGCGGGGGGCGGGCACGACGCGCTCCACCTCCGGGTGGACGGTGAGCAGCTGGCGCATGGCGGCCTCGGCGCCGGCGCCGTCCCCCGCGCCGAGGGCGTCGGCGATGCGCGAGTGGTGCGCCAGGGACGCCTCGGTGGGGCGGTCACAGCCGGTGATGGGGCCGCCCGAGACCTGGAGCGCGGCCGAGACGATGCCCGACAGGTGCTCCAGCATGCGGTTGCTCGCGAGCTGGATGAGCAGCGAGTGGAACTCCGCGTCGGCACGGGAGAAGGTGATTCCGTCGCCCTGGCTCAGGGCATGGCCCATGATCTCGACCATGTCGGCGAGCCGCTGCTGCACCTCCTCGCGGCCGTGGCCCGCGGCGAGCCGCGCGGCGAGGGGCTCGATCGTCCAGCGCAGCTCGCTGAGTTCGCGGCGCTGGTCGTCGCGCTGCGGCCCGAACGCGCGCCATTCGATGATGTCCGGGTCCAGGAGGTTCCAGTCACTGACGGGGCGCACGCGCGTGCCGACATTGGGCCTGGCGCTGACCAGGCCCTTGGCCTCGAGTACACGCAGCGATTCCCGGACGACGGTGCGGGAGACCTCGAACCGCTGGCCGATCTCCTCGGGGACCAGCGGGCGGTCTGCTCCGAGGTCTCCGGAGACGATCATCTGGCCGAGCTGCTGGACGAGTTGGCCGTGCAGTCCGCGGCCGCGGCTGCCGGCGGTGCGTCGTCCGACGCGGCCGAGATCGTGGTCGGCGCTGTCCCAGGAGGGCGCGACGACGCGGTCGGCACCCGGGGCCTCGGCGTAGGGGTAGCGGTCGAGTTCGCCCGGGCCGGCGAGGCCGGAGTCTGCGGAGCGGGCGGCGGTCATCATGGTGTGCGCAAGGGTACTCACGGAATTCTTTGTCGGCGTGGCTCCCAAGTCCCTTGAGGTCTTTGGTGAAAAGCACACGAAAGGGTGATCGCTTACCCCGCCGCAATTGACGCCTTATCGGAAAGAAATGGGCGTTCTCCGGGGGAGTTGTGCGCAGCACGTGAACGGAACCGACGGACGGTTGTCATCGAGCCCTGCCGCGCATCCCGGTGAGCAGATATGCGCAGAGCAGTGCGGTCAGCGACAACGTCAGGGCACTGCCGACGGGTTGAGCGACCATCCGGACTCCACCGGCCAGATATCGCTCGACACCGAAGGGCCATTGCACCAGTGCGAGGTCGCGCAGCCTCCCGGGGAGCCCCGCCGCCGATCGCACAGACGGTCCCTCCAAGGCCTTTTGTACGAGCGGTACGACGACGATCGGCACCGCGAGAACCGCGGCGAGACCGGCGGTCGTGGACCGGAAGACTCCTCCGGCGAGGACCCCCGCCCAGGCGCAGCCACCCACCAGGCCGACCCAACTCACGCTCATCGAAAGCCAGTCGGCGGGAACTTTCGCGACCTCTTCTCCGTATACAAGGTGCAGGAGAGCGGCGTCGGAGACCAGGACGAGCAAGCTCAGCAGGAGTGCGGTGGCGGCCGCGACGGTCAACTTGGCGCTGAGCAGCCCCAAGCGACGGGGGACGGTGCCCCGGTCGGCAGCCAGGGCGGGGTGGCGGAATTCCTCGCCGAAGGCGAGGGCGCCGAGCAGTCCGGCGCCGAGCGCCGCGGGCGGCAGGGGAAGTTCCTGCGGCCAGGCGGCCAGCAGCTGGGGCTGCGGCGTGTGACCGCTCCTGGCGAGGAAGACGCAGATCACGGCGGAGACGGCGAGCACAGCGGCCGTGGTGAGGTAACCGGTGCCCACACCGGCGGCGCGGCGCAGTTCGTAGCGCAAGGGCCGAAGAGGGCTGCGGGCGGGGCGGACCGAGATGGGGGGCGGCAAGTGGGATGGCGCCGCGGGGACAGGCTGGGGGGTGACGGCGGCTGCGACCGGTTCCGAGGTGGCGAGTGGGATGAGGTTCTCGGGCGCGGAGTGGTTCTCTTCCGCGGGCACGATCTTGTCCGCGGGCACGATCTCGGCCCCAGCCCGGTTCGAGGCTTCGGGTACGGCTCCCGACGGTGTGTGGGCTGCCGCCGCTGACGTATCCGCAACTACGGCTGCGGTGGCGATCTCAGGGGCGGGAGCGGGCGCGGGACAGGCATCAGGTTCGGGAGAGGGACTGCCGGCCTCAGCCGCCGTGGGCCCCGCATCCCCGATCTCGTCGGCGAGTTGGTGGACGAGGATTCCGTGACGGAAGGCTGTCTCTCCGATGTCGGCACAGTTGCTGCCGTACACCGAGAGCCGGTTGCCGTCCTCCTTCACCACCTCGATGGAGCGCTGCCCGGCGCGGGCCTCCTTGGACAGCAGCACCCCGAGCCGTGCCGCATGCGGACTGCGCACCGCGACCCGGGGGCGCAGCCGGGTGCGGGCGAAGTCCCTGGCTTCCTGATCGGCCACCAGCCGGCCCGCTTCCAGCGTCACGACGCGATCGGCGGTCCGCGCGGCTTCCTTGGGGTCGGCAGTGGAGAACAGGACGGTCCCGCCCTGGGCGGCGTGCGCGCGCAGAACGCTGTGCAGCCAGCCGCCCTCACGGGCCGAGAGTCCATCGGCGGGGTCGTCCAGGACGAGTGTGTGCGGGTCGGCGAGCAGCGCGCAGGCGAGGCCGAGACGACGGTCCATGCCGCGCGAGAGCGTGCCGAGGCGCTGATCGCGAAGGCTCACCAGGCCGACGACTTCGAGCACCTCGTCGGCGCGCTGGACGGGCATACCTGCGGCCGCGCACAGCATGCGCAGCTGCCCCCGGACCGTACGGCCGGGGTGTCCGGGAACCTCGCCCAGAAGGACACCCACCTCGCGTGACGGGTAGGTGATGCGGTGCAGCGGGCGCCCTCTGAAGTAGGTGACACCTCGGCCCTGTTGGAGTTCGAGCATGAGCCTCAGCGCCGTCGTCTTACCGGCGCCCTGCGCGCCGAGCAGTGCCGTGACACGGCCTGTTCGCGCCTCGAAGGACACGTCGTCGACGGCAGGCGGCAGCTCCTGGCGGGGATTGCTTGTCAGTCCGATGGCCTGGATCATCGCTTCTCTCGCAGGATGTGCGACCGCTCGACGGCCAGGATTCGTCCGCCGGGTCGGGGACGGACGAACCCCGTGGGTACGTCAGCAAGATAACGCGATATTTCTGGCATTTCGGTCAGGGCGTGGGCCGCGGGTGTTCATCACGCCGCCGGACCGACAGATGACCGGCGGGGCGACCAGCGGAGCGACCCTTGACGTGACCCGTGGCGCGAGCCTCAGACTTCGGGGCGCAGCATCGGCGGGTTGAGCAGCGTCGCGCCGCCGGCACGGAAGAGCTGAGCGGGGCGGCCACCCTGGCGCGTGGTCGTACCACCGGTGGGGACGAGGAAGCCCGGTGTGCCGGTCACCTTGCGGTGGAAGTTGCGCGGGTCGAGCACGACGCCCCACACGGCCTCGTACACGCGGCGCAGCTCGCCGACGGTGAACTCGGGCGGGCAGAAGGCCGTCGCAAGCGACGAGTACTCGATCTTCGAACGTGCGCGCTCCACGCCGTCCGACAGGATCTGCGCGTGATCGAAGGCGAGCGGCGCCGCCTGCTCGTCCTCACGTCCGTATCCACCCTGGTTGAGCAGTGCCTCGACCGGCGCCCAGCGCGCGCTGTTCGCGTCGCCGCCGGCTCGCGGGGCGGGAAGGTCGGGAGCGAGCGCGAGGTGGGCGACGCTGACGACCCGCATCCGCGGATCACGCTTGGGGTCGCCGTACGTGGCCAACTGCTCCAGGTGTGCGCCGTTCGCCTGGGCCGGGGAGTCCGGATCGTGCGCGCACAGCCCCGTCTCCTCGACCAACTCCCGCGCGGCGGCCGCCGACAAGTCCTCGTCGTCGCGCACGAATCCGCCGGGCAGCGCCCATCGCCCCTGGAACGGCGACTCGCCCCGGCGTACGGCAAGCGCGCAGAGCGCATGACGACGTACGGTCAGCACGACCAGATCGACGGTGACAGCAAACGGCGGGAAGGCCGACGGGTCGTAGGGCGACATGCCGCGATCATAGTCGTCTGCCTGACGATAAACAGCTCCTCCGGCATCCGAACCCGGCCGGATTCACCGGCCCTCGCGTCGGGTTTAGGCCACACCCGTCGGAGGCGAGCCACCCCGGCCGAAGGTCCCTCCCTCGTGGGCCACACCTCCGCTGCACCCTTCGTCCTGGTCCGTACGTCATACCCCCAGCTGCAGCCCGTCGGCCGCTTCCTCGACCATGGCGAGGCCGAGTCGGCTGACGCGCACGGAGAACGGCGCGCCCGCGACGCGCAGCGACGTCAGCCCCAGTTCCCCCAGGGGTGCGCTGCGGACGGGACTGAGCGTCACCGTGCCCGACGGGGCGTCGGGCCGGATCCCGGCGAGTGCGGTGAGGAGCTGCACCCCGGCAGCCGCGGTGGTGGCCGCCGGGCGGCAGGCCGCGGGGTGCGGCAACGGAGCACCGCCCTCCGTGCGCTGCTCCCCCGCGTACATCTCAGGCAGCCGGTGGCCGAACGTCTCGGCCGCCGCCATCACCCCTCGCAGCAGCGCGCTCGCCTCCTTCTCGTAGCCCGCGGCGGCCAGACCCGCGACGGCGACCGCCGTCTCATGGATGCGGACCGCCCCGCCACGATGTCCGAAAGGGTTGTACGCCGCTTCCTTGACGCCCAGGCTCCGCAGTCCCCACCCCGAGTCCATGGCGGGCCCGCCCAGCAGCCGGGCGAGCTGCTCCGTCCGCACCTTGTCCAGCAGCCCTGGCGCGAGCACGCCCCCTCCGAGCAGCCCCGTGTCGAGGAGGTGCGCGGCTCCGCCGGTGAGCAGCGGCACGGGGCGGCCGTCGGCCAGGCAGGCCGCGGCGGGCCGGCCACCCGCCCGGTCCTCCACCCAGAAGTCCTCCCGGAAGGTGCCCCTCAGCCGCTCCGCCCACTGGCGCAGTCCGGCACCGCCCGGGCGGCCGTGGGCATCCAGCAGGTCGGCGCCGAGCAGCGCGGCCCGGTGGGCATGGGCCTGGGTCTCGCAGCGCGCGGGCCCTCCCGGGTACGGGTCCGGCAGGAACCCCCGGTCGCCCACCGCGGCGAGCAGCCACCGCAGGCAGCGCTCGGCCGCCGGCAGCAACTCCTCCACTTCCTGAGCCGATGCCCCCCAACGCCACGCCTCCGCCAACAGCACCGGAAAGAGCAGCGTCGCCTCGACCCCCGTGCACCCGGGCGGCAGATGCGGCCCCGCGTTCCGCAGCGGCCCGGGGATCATGCCCACCCGTGGCCCCTTGCCCGTGAGTTGACGGCGGGCCAGCGTGCGCAGTGTCCCCATGGCGATCCCGGTGCCGAGCGGCAGGGCCATCCGGGCGGCGGCGAGCGCCTCGGCCGGTGCGAGTCCGCAGCGCCACGGCGCCCCCGCGGCCAGGTGGAGATCGGTCGGGTGCTCGGGGTCCCGCAGCAGCAGCGCCTGGAGATCCTCCACGGACCGGTCCAGCAGGGCGCGGGCCCCGGGGTCGTCGCCCGCGGCCCGTGCCGTGGCGAGCGAACGGGACATCGCGTGCCCGACCGCCCTCACCGGGCCCGCGCCCTCCGGCCGGACGCGCAGCTCCAGGCTCCAGGCGCCGCCCGGCGCCAGCTCCACCTCCCAGCGCAGCAGTCCGGCCGAGGCCAGTGCGTCCGCGGGCGCCGGGTGTGCGGTGACCACACAGGTGCCCGACGGCGAGGACCAACGCATTCCGGAGTCGTGGACCGTGGGGGGCAGTTCGGGGCCCGTGGTGCCGAAGGCGACTGCTCCGAGCTCCGCCAGATCCGTGCCGAGCGACACCTCCACCGGTAGTCGCAGGGGCCGGCCGGCGGCACTGCGCAGAATGATCCGCTCCGTGCCGTCCGCGTACCGGGTCCGCTCGACGATCACTTCCGGATCCGGGCCGCCGTCCGCGGCAGGACGCAGCGTCGCCGTGAAGCGGGCATGGTCGGCCGAGAGCATCCGTGCCTGCACGGCGATCGGCTCGCGCCCCGCCACTCGTAGCTGACAGCGGGACAGCAGCCTGCGCCCGGCTCGGTAGAACCCCTCGAGTCCGCGTCCGGTCAACTGCCCCTGGTCGGTGGAGATCGCGAGTGCGGGCAGGGCGACACAGATCAGCGTGGCGTGCGCGGGCGGCAACTGCGCGAGGCGACGCGGCGCGGGAGCCGCGGGAGCCTGCGTGGATCCGCCCGGAGAGAGCGGGGAGCCCGGCACAGGCCTTTGGGGACCCCCTCTGCCGGAGAGGGGGGACGAGGCGGGCAGGGGCATGGGATGGCCTCTTCTGCGCTGTCCGCGCTACGGGGAGTCGGGGGCCGTACGGCGGATCGACCCAGGCACGGGTACCGCCTTTCAGGTGAACGGACCTGCCCCGCACCAAGTCACGCCTACCGGACGGGAAGCCACTCGCCCGGCCCTGGCCTCCCCCGTACGGCAGGACGGTCGGCACTTGTCCACCCCCTGGCCCCAGGACGTGCCGCACATCGGCTTTCACGTGTCGTTCCTCGAGGTGCGACGGATGGTGCTGCGTCGGTTCTGTGGCCCCGTGGTCGGCCTGTCGGCGCTCCGTGCGCCAGTGCCGCCCTTCGGACGTGCGGGACGGCGGCGTCGAGCGGCGACGACACCCACCGGCTCACCCGAGGGCTCCGCGAGCTCCGAAGCCGACGAAGACGACGAAGGCTCCGCTGGCCCCGAAGGTTCCGCAGGCCCCGAAGGCCCCGAAGGCCCCGAAGGCCCCGAGGAGAGTGGCAGTTCGGTCTGCACTCCCGTGGCACTGCGGTCCCTCCGCTCCGTGCGCAAGCAGCGGCGGATCGGCTCGGGGTCCAGACCTCCGGCGCACGCGTGGTGCAGGAGTTGCGCGAAGGTGTACCTCGGATCGGCGCACAGCGCCATGGCCAGGGCTTCCTGGCCCTCCGTGGTGTCGCCGAGGGACCACGCGACCCAGCCCGCGAGCGACAGCGGTGCCGCCGCGTGCTCCTTGTAGGCCCCGACGCAGCGGCGGGCCAGGACCCTCCAGAGCCGAAGCGCCGATGCCGCCACATCGCCTTCCATCCACTCCGCGGCCCGATCGCGCGTCGTACGGTCCTGCAGGCCGAGGATCAGCGCGGCGGCCTCGTCGTGCGCGAGGAGCTCGTCGTCCTGGAGGTCCGCCTCAAGCCGGTCGCCGACCGTCGGCGCGGCAGCCATGCGCGCCATGATCCGTCGGGCCAGGTCGAGCGTGTCAGCGGCGACCTCGGCCTGCCCGTCCTCCCCCAGCATCCGGTGCACGAGCGCCATCCCCGCCGCGTCGAGCGCGGCTTCCTGGTCGGCTGCGGCAACGGATTCCCAGGGAGTCAACCGCGCCCGGATCTCCCGCGTGGTGGTGCCTACCTGGACGCCGGCGTAAGCCGTGGCGGCGGCCAGAACCGAGGTGCCGGGACGCAGCAGTGGCACGCCCTCCGGCGGGCAGCATTGCTGGTTCGGGCAGCAGTAGGTCCAGAAGGTGCCCGCCGAGATGCACACGACCTCGAACACGGGGACGTCGAGCCTTCCGCAGGCGGTGCGGAGCACCTGTGCCAGGGGGCGCAGGCGCTCCATGACCTGCCGGCCGGTTTCGGCGCCGACCGGTTCCGCGCACAGGAAGGCCACGATGCCGTCAGGCCGGGCGCCGCGCCGCTCACAGCCGCCCACCAGGCACTGGGCGAGCTGCTCCGCGATGGGCGGCCAGTCCTCCGCACGCCCGGGAATGCCGAGGCGCACCCGGCCGCCGAACCGCCCCCGCTCGCCGTGCAGGGCGATGAGGACGACGCTCTCCTCGGGCCTGAACCCGAGCAAGTACGGCAGGGCGTCCGCGAGTTCGGCGGGGGTGCGCAGGGTGACCATGGTCTCGTCGATGGACGCGGTTCGCTCGGTCGAGTTGGCGGAGTCGATGGGGCTGGTCGAGTCGATCGGGTCGTTTTGCTCGCTGTGGTTCGTCATGCGCCGACTCTCCCGCGGATGACCAGGTTCCGGTTTGCCCTGTGGATAAGTACGGTCAGGGCCACGCCAAGAGTTATCCACAGTCCGGCGGACCCGTTCGCCTAATGTCAGACCCATCGGGTTGCATGGGGGCATGAGCAACGAAGATCTGCGCACGGCGGCCGATGCCGTACTCGCCCGCCTCGTCGGCGGCCCCGCGCACGCGAGCGGCGAGGCGTCTCCGTCAGATGGTCCACGGCTGCGCGAGGACCAGTGGCGCGCGATCGAAGCGCTCGTCGCCGACAAGCGGCGGGCACTGGTCGTGCAGCGCACGGGCTGGGGAAAGTCCGCCGTGTACTTCGTCGCGACCGCCCTGCTGCGGGAGCGGGGCAGTGGCCCCACCGTGATCGTCTCCCCACTGCTCGCGCTCATGCGCAACCAGGTGGAGTCGGCGGCGCGAGCCGGGATCCGCGCCCGCACGATCAACTCCTCCAACACCGAGGAGTGGGAGACCATCCAGGCCGAGGTCGCCTCCGGCGACGTGGACGTCCTCCTCGTCAGCCCGGAGCGGCTGAACAACCCGGACTTCCGTGATCAGGTCCTGCCCAAGCTCGCCGCCGCGACCGGTCTGCTCGTGGTCGACGAGGCGCACTGCATCTCGGACTGGGGCCACGACTTCCGGCCCGACTACCGACGGCTGCGCACGATGCTCGCCGACCTTCCCCCCGGCGTCCCCGTCCTGGCGACCACGGCGACGGCCAACGCGCGCGTGACGGCTGACGTGGCCGAGCAGCTGGGCACTGGCGGCAGTTCGGACGCGCTCGTGCTGCGTGGCCCCCTCGACCGCGAGAGCCTGAGCCTGAGCGTCCTGCAACTCCCCAATGCGGCGCACCGGCTGGCCTGGCTCGCCGACCATCTGAACGAACTGCCGGGCTCGGGGATCATCTATACGCTCACCGTCGCAGCGGCCGAGGAGATCACCACCTTCCTGCGGCAGTGCGGGCACACCGTCACCTCCTACACCGGAAAGACGGAGAACGCGGACCGCCAGCAGGCCGAGGAGGATCTGCTCGCCAACCGCGTGAAGGCCCTGGTCGCCACCTCCGCCCTGGGGATGGGCTTCGACAAGCCCGACCTCGGTTTCGTGGTGCATCTCGGCTCCCCCTCATCCCCGATCGCGTACTACCAGCAGGTCGGTCGCGCGGGCCGAGGTGTCGATCACGCGGAGGTGCTCCTCCTTCCGGGCAAGGAGGACGAAGCGATCTGGAACTACTTCGCCTCGCTCGCCTTCCCGCCGGAGGAGCAGGTCCGGCGCACGCTGGACGTGCTGGCGCAGGCGGGCAGGCCACTGTCGCTGCCCGCCCTGGAGCCGCTGGTCGAGCTGCGCCGGTCACGCCTGGAGACGATGCTCAAGGTCCTCGACGTGGACGGAGCGGTGCGGCGCGTCAAGGGCGGCTGGACCTCCACCGGGATGCCCTGGGCGTACGACGCCGAGCGGTATGCCTGGGTCGCCAAGCAGCGGCAGACGGAACAGCAGGCGATGCGGGACTACGCCACGACCGCCGGCTGCCGGATGGAGTTCCTGCGACGGCAGCTGGACGACGAGGCAGCCGCCCCCTGCGGCCGCTGCGACAACTGCGCGGGAGCACGCTTCACGGACGCCGTGTCATCCGGGGCGCTCGACACAGCGAAGGGCGAACTGGTCCGCGCGGGCGTCGATGTGGAGCCCCGCAGGATGTGGCCGACCGGGCTCGCCGCGATCGGCGTCGACCTGAAGGGACGCATCCCCGCCGGGGAACAGGCAGCGCAGGGCCGGGCGTTGGGGCGTCTCTCGGACATCGGGTGGGGCAACAGGCTCCGGCCGATGCTCTCGCCGCAGGCCCCTGACGGGCCGGTGCCCGACGATGTGGCGGACGCCGTGGTCGGTGTCCTCGCCGACTGGGCGAAGGGCCCCGGTGGCTGGGCATCGGGCAACGCCGACGCGCAGCCGCGACCGGCCGGTGTCGTGACCATGTCCTCGCACACCAGGCCCCAGCTGATCCAGTCGCTGGGTGCGCGGATCGCGGAGATCGGCCGCCTGCCCCTCCTCGGCTCCATCGAGTACGCCGCCGGGGCCGATACGACGCACGTTCCGAGGAGCAACAGCGCCCAGCGCCTGCGCGCCCTCGACGGAACACTGTCCGTGCCCCCGGAGCTCGCCGCGGCGCTCCAGGAAGCGGGCGGCCCCGTACTGCTCGTGGACGATCTGACGGACAGCGGCTGGACCCTGGCGGTCGCCGCGCGCATGCTCCGCCGAGCCGGAGCCAAGGGAGTGTTGCCGCTGGTCCTGGCTGTACAGGGCTGACGGAAGCGTCAATGGGGGGCGCCTTGGGCAGGGATATAGAAGGCGCATCACCAAATACCGGTCGGCGGCCTCAATTGCGCGTTGCCGCAAGGCAATTCGACGGGAAGAATTGGTGGCGCTCCCCACGCGGCTCCCCGTGCGCCCGGCAGCACTGTGCCGCGGTGCGCTCCCCAGTCCGACCCCGCCCTCTGGGCGCGTAGCCGAAGGGAGGACCGTGACCTTCGGATTCGCTCCGTCCGCTGCGGCATCGATGTCGGAGTCCTCGACGTCGGCTGAGATGTCCGCCGATCCCGCCAACCGACTGACCCGGATGCTGGAGCCCGCGGAGTGGTCAGCCGCCGGGATTCCCTTGCTGCGCAACCCACGTGAGGTCGTCAGCGGCCTGCACGCCCGGCATCGTCCGACGCCCGCGACAGCCGTCGTCGCCGTCCTCGATCCGGAGGAACGGCTGCGGGCGAGCGCCTCGTTCACCCGTCGGCCGAGCGCGGCGGACGGCTGGGTCTTCCGTAACGCCCTGCTCGCGCAGTTGCGTCGGATCATCCCGCACGATCTGCGGCGCCGCACACCGGTGCGTACGGCTGTCCTGCTCTACTGCCGTGACGGTGACGCGCGTTGGACGCAGGAGGACGGGGCGTGGATGTGGGGGCTGCGGGACGCCTGCACGCTGCACGGGCTGCGGTGCGGCGCGTACATCACGTTGACCCGTGATGGCTGGCAGGTACTCGGCGAGGGGCGCGGCGGCCGTCGGCCGAGCACCGGCTCACAGCCCGAGACCTTCGCCGACACCGATCCGCCGCCACCACGCACCGGCGGCGCCGCGTCCGACGTCCTGCGCCGAGCGGCGGCACGCTGAGTCGTCCGCCGCACCACCCGCCGCGAAGCGGGCCACAGGCATGGACCGGCGCGCGCCCGCCGGCAGCGTCGCGTGACAACGCGACACGCACAGTCAGAGGCTCACTCGGCCATGCCGTCGAAACCGGTCGCTCCACGCCGCGACTTCGTCCGCCTGACGACGAACGTCAGGCAGGCGAAGCCGAGGCGCGGATGTCGGACAGCGAGCGTCAGACGCCCGCGCCCAGCATCGCGTTGATCCGCTGCGGGTCACCGCAGACGATCAGCAGGGCTCCGGCTCGGGCGAGCGCCGTCGGCAGCGCGCCGACCGCGATCTCCTCGCTGCCGCCGTTGATGGCGACGACGACCACGGGGCGGGACACGGCACGGTCCAGGGCGGCGGCGTCCGCGTAGAAGACGTCGTCACCCGCGTCGTGCTGAGCCCAGTAGGAGACCTCGCCGAACGACAGCTCGTGCGTGGCCCACGGGTGCGGGTCGCCGGTGGTGATCACCAGCACCTCACCCGGAGCGCGACCCGAGTCGAGCAGCAGGTCAACGGCTTCCTCGGCGGCGTCGAGCGCCCCCTCGACGGGAGCCGGGATCAGCTGGATCTGCGGAACCGAAGCGCCGGCGTCCGTTGCGGGGCCCGCGGGGACACGAGCGGGAGCGACGGAGGATCCGGGAACAGCCGGGGCGGACGGAGCGGGCTTGGCGGCCGGCTCACGCGACGTGCGCTGCGCCGGCGGCGTCGGCCGGGCGGGGCCCGGTCGGCCAGGACGCGGCGCGGCCGCGGGACGCGGGCCGGGTACGGGGCGGGGGGTCGGCGTGATGCGGCCACTGGCCGGGGTCACGCGGGGACCCTGGGCACTCTCGTGAATCTGAGGCTCCTCGGGACTGAGAGGCATGCGTTGTTATTTATCAAACGCCGGTGCGGGTGGCATCGGCGGGGGGGGCACTTGAGTGCGATGGGAACTGCCGGAAGTGTCAGAAATCGAAGCCGAGCTGGCCCTCGATCTCCGGAACACTTCCATCCGCCCAGCTGCGGGCCTTCTTGAGGTGCCGCCACTGGGGCAGCGCATCAAGATACGCCCACGACATCCGGTGGTACGGGGTGGGCCCCCGCTCCGCCAGCGCGGCCTTGTGCACCGGCGACGGATAGCCGGCGTTGGCCGCAAAACCGAAGTCTGCATGTTCGATACCCAGTTCGGCCATCATTTTGTCGCGCCGAACCTTCGCGATCACCGAAGCCGCAGCGACGGCCACACAGGATTGGTCGCCCTTGATCACCGTACGAACCTGCCACGGAATCCCGAGATAGTCGTGTTTCCCGTCGAGGATCACCGCTTCCGGACGCACCGGAAGCGCCTCCAGGGCGCGCGTCGCGGCGAGCCGCAGCGCGGCGGTCATCCCCATGTCGTCGATCTCCTCGGGCGAGGAGTGCCCCAGGGCGTAGGCCGTGACCCAGCTCTCCAGCTCCCCCGCGAGCGTGGTGCGCCGCTTGGGAGTGATCAGCTTGGAGTCGGTGAGCCCTTCGGGCGGCCTGCGCAGTCCCGTGATCGCCGCGCATACGGTGACCGGTCCCGCCCACGCGCCGCGCCCGACTTCGTCGACTCCGGCAACGATCTTCGCTCCGGTGGTAGCGCGAAGGGAGCGCTCGACGGTGTGGGTGGGTGGTTCGTACGGCATGGCGCCTGACAGCGTACGCCGCCGCATGCCACCGGCGACACCCAGGTCTACCGACGAAGCAGCGGAACCATGACCTGATCGATCAGCTCGGTGAACTCCTCGTCCCTCCATTCGCTCCCGCACACCTTGGACCGGTACATCATCATCGCCGGAATGACATCGCATACGTAGGGATTCATGGCCTCGGCACGGACCTCTCCGCGCTCGACCCCGCGGCGTACGACCTCTTGGATCAGCCCCACGCTCGGCCCGATGACCCCATCGAAGATCACGCCATGGAACCGCTCGGCCGTCACCGTGTCGCACTCGTGAAGGACCGCGCGAAGAGCGAATCCGGGCCGCGAGAACATCGCCTCACGCATCTGCCTGCACAGCTGGAGGAGGTCTTCCCTGACCCCTCCGCAGTCCGGTGCGGAGTCCAGTCTCGGGAGGCCGGACCGCAGCGCGTCGACGACGAGGTCCTCCTTGGAGGGCCAGCGGCGATAGACGGCGGCCTTGCCGGTCTGCGCGCCCGCGGCCACGCCCTCCATCGTCAGGCCGGCCCAGCCGACGGTGCTGAGCTGTTCGAGCGTGGCCTCGAGGATCGCCCGTTCGAGGACGGGGCCCCGGCGGCGCAGGGAGGCCGTTTGAGCGGATGCGGCGCTCCAGCGCGAAGTAACCATCGACATCTCTCCGTTGGAGTACGAGGCAGTATCAGTGAACGGTTGCGTTCACTGTTGGGGAGTCACTACCGTTGACGGGACAGTGAACGGGAGCGTTCACTAACGCACTTGTGGGGGACCCATAGTGACAACCTCTCAGTTATCCAAAGACCGGAAGCCCGGCGCCGCCCGCCGAGAAGGCCGGCCCGGTATCGCCCTGACCGTCATCGCGGCCTGCCAACTCATGGTGGTCCTCGACGCCACGATTGTGAACATCGCGCTCCCGCACATTCAGGACGCGCTCGAATTCTCCACCACCGACCTCACTTGGGTCGTCAGCGCGTACACCCTCACCTTTGGTGGCCTGCTGCTTCTCGGCGGTCGGGCCGGTGACATCCTCGGCCGCCGCCGCGTCTTCATGACCGGCATCCTGGTCTTCACCCTCGCCTCGCTCCTGGGCGGATTCGCGCAGGAGCCCTGGCAGTTGCTGGTCGCGCGGGCCCTGCAGGGTGTAGGTGGCGCGATCGCGTCGCCCACCTCTCTCGCCCTCATCACCACGACGTTTCCCGAAGGCCCCGAGCGCAACCGCGCCTTCGGTGTGTTCGCGGCCGTCTCCGCGGGCGGCGGCGCCATCGGCCTGCTGGCCGGCGGCATGCTCACCGAGTGGCTCGACTGGCGCTGGGTGCTGTTCGTGAACGTGCCCATCGGCATCCTGATCGCCTTCCTCACCCCGCTCTACATCAGCGAGTCCGAGCGCCATCCGGGCCGTTTCGACATCGCGGGCGCCCTCACGTCGACCCTCGGCATGGCCTCCCTGGTCTACGGATTCATCCGGGCGGCCGAGGACGGCTGGAGCGACAGCCTCACCGTGGGGTCGTTCGCCGCGGCGATCGTGCTGCTCCTCGCCTTCGCCCTGATCGAGAGCCGGGCGAAGGAACCGATCACTCCGCTGAAGATGTTCGCCGACCGCAACCGCTCCGGCTCGTACGTGATCATGCTCAGTCTGGCCGCGGCGATGTTCGGCATGTTCTTCTTCATCGTGCTCTTCGTCCAGAACGTCCTGGGCTACACACCGATCGAGGCGGGCCTCGCCTTCCTGCCGGTCACCGTCGCGATCGTGGCGGGCGCGGGCATCTCCCAACGGCTGCTTCCCACCCTCGGCCCCAAGCCGTTCATGGTGATCGGTTCGGCCCTCGTCGCCGTCGGGCTCGGCTGGCAGACCCTCATCAGCCCGGACAGCTCGTACGTGAGCGGAGTACTCGGCCCGATGCTCCTGTTCGGCTTCGGCATGGGTCTGAACTTCGTGACCCTGACACTGACAGCCGTCTCCGGAGTGGCCCCACACGAGGCGGGCGCGGCATCAGGGCTGCTCAACGCGACGCAACAGGTGGGCGGTTCGCTCGGCCTCTCCATCCTGACCACGGTGTTCGGCACGGCGAGCCGCAACGAGGGCAAGGAACAGATGGCGGACTTCATGGCGAACGCATCGCCGGAACAGAAGGCCGCGTTCGCCAAGACCGGCGAGCTGCCCGCGCCCTGGGGACACGAAGTGCTGGCCGAGGGGATCTCGACGGCCTTCCTGCCGGCCGTCGCCATGGCCCTGCTCGCCCTGGTCACCGCGCTGGTGGTGGTCAGGGTGCGCAAGAGCGACCTGGACGCGTTGTCCGGTACGGCGAGCGCGGCGGGTCCCGCCGGCGGCTGACCGGCGCGCACGCGTATGTGCCGGGTCGCCCGCGGCGGGGGGGGAGCGACCCGGCATCGCCGCCGCGGACGACGGCTGCCGCACTCCCTTCGCCCAGGAAACCGGCGACCCGGCCGTGCGCGACTCAGCGGTACGACGGCTCCTCGCCATCATCCGTGCAGCCGGCCGGGGGAGCCTCGGGCGGGTGGTCCTCGAGGATCTCCCTGGCCCGCGCCTCCCCCAGGCTGGTGGCGTACCAAGGCCCGCGCTCGGAGCCGAGGCTCGTCTCCAGGCCATCGAGGACGCAGGAGCGCAGCGGTTCCGGCAGGGCGTCGAGGGCCGGAGCCGCATCGGCGGACAGCCCCCGCGCGTACTCCAGGTCGAACTTCCCGGTGTCTTCGTAGCGCTGCACGTTGCGCTCGGCGATGAGTCCGTCGGGCGAGAGGAGCCCGAAGGCCAGTACACCGGCGGCGGCGCTCGCGGCAACGGCGCGCGGCAACCAACGCGCGCCCCACACTCCGGCCGCCATGATCAGGACGATGACGAGGCCGAGCCAGAGCTCCACGGCCACGACGGACACCCTCAGCCTGGTCAGGCCGTACGCCTCGACGTACATGTCCATGCGCCGCACCGCCGACGCGACGACGACGAGTGTGAGCGCGCAGAGCGTGCCGAGCACGGCGTGCACCAGACCTCGGTCGCGCGCCCCGCCCCGGGGCGCCCAGCGCAGGGCGAGGACGATGACGACCAGAGTGAGCAGCGTGGCGAGCAGCAGCTGCCAGAAGCCCTGGCGCGCGTAGGCGGCGTACGAGAGGTCGGTCTTCTCCAGGACCGCGTCGTAGCCGCCGAAGAGCACGGCGAGCTGCACCACGTTGAACGCCGCGAACAGCAGGTTCAGGACGATCAGCGGCAGCGCCCACTCGACGCGGCCCCGCTCCCGTCCGGGTCCCACGACGAGCCGGTCCCACCGCACGGGCGCGGCAGCGGTGTGTGCCGCGGCGAGCGCCCCTACGACGCCGGCCGCGAAGAGCAGCAGACGCCATGGCCCGTCGGCGACGGAGGCATCCGGCATCAGATCGCCGAGCAGCCCCGCGAAGGCGGCGTCGGCCCCGGCGAACAGTGCGCCGAAGACCACCAGCAGCACGGCGGTCACCGCGACCGCCCGCAGCACGGGTCCGCTCCTGGACCCGCTCGCGCGGTCCCGCACCCCGCGCCATCCCCAGCCGAGGCCCGAGAGCACCGCTTCGAAGAGACCGACCGGACCGAGCAGCACGCCGGGCCAGGTACGGCAGCCGTGCAGGGCGAGCGAGCCGAGGCCGACGGCGGCGACGATGGCGAGGAACGAGGGCCAGCCCGCGTCCCGCAGGGCGGGCACGGCAAGCAGCGCGAGGCCGCCGACCGCCCAGGCAAGCGTCCATGGGCGGGGCCTGCGACCGGCCTGCTCGGCGGCGAAGTACGCGGCGAGCGCGGCGGGCACGGCGACGATCAGGAGGTTGATCGCGAGCCCGTCGCCGAGCAGCAGCATGCTCAGCAGGCCGGTCGCGAGCACCGCGCCGAGTGTGCCCGCGCGGACCGGGGCCGGCGGCTCGGAACGCAGGTCGGCCAACAACGGCTCGTGCTTGTACGCGCCCTCCGGGTACGCCCAGTCGGTACGAGGCCCTGGAACGCCCTCCGCGGCACGCGGCCGGGGCACGGCGTCCTGGGGTTCCTCAGGCGCCTCGATGTGGCTGTCGCCGTCCGCTCGCCGCGGCTCTGGCCGCTCTGGCGGCTCTTTGGCTGGCTCTCCTGCCGAAGGTGCTGGTGAATCTTCCACATCTGATGGCTCAGGCGTGGACGGTGAATCGGACACGGGACCCCCTCCCGGCCGGTCCGCGCACGCGGCAGACGGCACGCAGGCGTGGCGGGGCCGCCGGGCGACCGGCATCTCGTTGAGGCGCAAGCCATGATCAACTCGCGGCCTGCCGGAAAGAGTAGCCGGGCTGCCGACGGCGGCCCCCACACCGGCCATGCTGTGGCATGACCGTGACAGTCACCCCGGAACCACCGGGTCAGCTCGCCGGAATCCCTGGGTCGGCCCGCTGTGAGCGCCGAAGTCAGCCCGCCGTGAGCGGCACCCAGCCAGGCAGCACCTCGGTCCGCTCCAGCCACGCGTCGGAGGGCGCTCCGCCCTCACCGGCGCCGACCACTCCGCCCACGATGGCGCAGGTCGTGTCCATGTCGCCGCCCACCTGGGCGGTGGACCAGATGGCCTGCTCGTAGGCGCCCAGGCCACGGGCGGCCGACCACAGCGCGAACGGCACCGTGTCATGGGCCGTCGTGCGGCGGCCGCAGCCGAGGACCGCGGCGACCGTCGCCGCGTCCCCGTAGTCGAGCATGTCCCGCGCGCGGCGGAGCCCCGCTCCCACGGCGCTGCGGGGCACGAGGTCGATCACGCCGTCGAGCAACGCCTTGGGCGCGGGCAGCCCCGCGGGATCGGCCGCGAGCGCCGTGGCGGCGGCCACCGCCATGGCTCCCACGACCGCCTCACGGTGCTGGTGCGTGGGGTAGGCGGAGATCTCCGCCTGGTGGGTCGCCTGCTCCGGATCGTCCGCGTACCAGGCGCCGAGCGGGGCGATCCGCATGGCCGCCCCGTTGCCCCAGGAGCCCTGTCCCTTGAACAGCGCGGAGGCCAGCTCCCGCCAGTCACCGCCCTCCCGGACCTGCCTGAGCAGCCGGTTCACGGCAGGGCCGTAGCCGCGGTCGAAGTCGTGGTGCTCGGCGAAGGACAGGGCCAGGGCGTCCTGGTCGATCCGGTCGTGCCGGATCAGGACCGCGAGCACGGAACAGGCCATCTCGGTGTCGTCGGTCCACTGCCAGGGGCCTGGGGGCGCCTCGCGGCGCTTCAGCAGGGGGTAGTTCGCGGGCACGAAGAACTGTGAGCCCAGCGCGTCCCCCACCGCCAGTCCGCGCAGGCTGGCCAGAGCGCGGGCCAGGCGCCGGTCGGGAGAGGAGTCAGCGGTCATCGCCCTGCCACTCTATCCGGTGACGCCGTAGGGTTCGGGTTCGCGCCAGCGTTCGAACGGCCGGTCCATTGTGTACTTGCCGTCGTCGCCGAGCACCAGCGTCCTCATCTCGCCGTTCCCGGGGTTGGACAGCGACTCGAACTCCGCCACCGACCAGTGGAACCAGCGCATGCAGAAAAGCCGCATGGTCAGGCCATGGGTGACAAGAAGGACGTTCGGCGGATGGTCCGAGGCCTCGAAGCTCCGGTAGAGGCTCTCCAGGAACGCGCCCACCCTGTCGTACACGTCGGCACCCGACTCACCCTGGGCGAAGCGGTAGAAGAAGTGCCCGTACGCGTCGCGGTAGGCCTTCTGCAGTCGGACGTCGTCCCTGTCCTGCCAGTTTCCCCAGTCCTGCTCCCGAAGTCGCGGTTCCTCGCGGATTCTCACCAGCTCGGGGTCGAGCCGCAGGGCCCGGAAGGTCTCGTGGGTACGGCGGTAGGGCGAGACGTACACGCTCACCCGCTCCCGGCCGACGACCTCCCGTAGCTGCTCACCCGTCTCCTCCGCCTGGCGCCAGCCCTTCTCGGTGAGCGCCAGCGCGTGATCGGGTTCGCGTTCGTACACGGTGTCGTCGGCGTTTCCGGCCGACTCGCCGTGCCGGACAAGGAAGATGCGCTGCGGACGTGCCATACGGAAACCCTAGATCGGCCCCTCCCCCGCGGCTCAACCGGTCGGCCGTCGGGGCTCCATCCGGCGTATGCGGTCGCCGTCGGCGCCGCGGCTCCCGGCAGCGACACCGCAGGTCACCGCGTGCGCGGCGTCAGACCGTCCAGGACGGCTCCAGCTCCACGATGTCACCGGCCAGCGCCGCGACATCGGCCTCCGTCTGCGCCCGCAGCAAGAGGCGCTCCACGCGCTCCCTGCGGTACTTGCCGTGCTCGGCGGCCGAAAGCCACATGGAGAGCACCAGGAACTCGTGCCCGGGCGCCTCCCCGAAGAGCCCGCGCACCATCCCGGGTGATCCCGCCATCGCCGGATTCCAGACCTTCTCCTGCATGAGCGCGAAGTGCTCCACGCGCGCCTCGCGCACCCGGCAGTGCGCCACCCGCACCACGTCCGCGTCCGTGAAGCGCGGCTCGAAGCCCGTCTTCACGTCGAAACGGTGATCGAAGAGCTTGCTCTGGATGTCCTTGAAGGTGCCCGACTGCGTGGCGGCGAGCCGGTCATGGGAGCGCGCCATGAAGGAGTCGTAGAAGGCCCGGCTCTCCCAGAAGCCGAAGACGTGCGCCACGCCCGGCCGCTCCCGACTCCACCCCCCGCCCTGTCCCCGGAACCCCGGCTCCCCCAGAAGCCCCGCCCACTTCCGCTGACCCCGCTCGAACCCCCGTCGGTCCACCACGGTGCAGCGAATCCACTTGACCAGCACCGCGCCATCGTACGGCGCGGAGCGTGGCCCGGGTCACGCTCCGGCGTAGTGCGCCCGGATCAGCCCGGCGCGATCATCGGCGGTCAGTTCAATACCGAACTCACGGTCGAGAACATCCCCCAACTCCTCGGCGGATACGTCGCGTTCGTCCGATGTGCCGTCCGGTCGCGTCACCGTCAGGCGCTCACCGACCAGGGCGCGCCGCACCTTTGGAGAACCAGCCGTCTGCGTGCTCGGTCCGCAACACCCGTGCGCCGTTCGCCTCCTGGGCGATCCCGAACCGCCACTCTCCTTGTCGCACGTCTTGCCGTGCGTCGCCCTCGTCCCCCATGGGGATGCCTCAGCAGCATGGAATGTCCGCGTCAGCCCCAACAGCCTTATCGATCAGGAAACTTCAGTGATGTCAGTCATACGCCGTAGCGTGTCTGTCAGACATGCCGTCCGGACAGGTGTGGTGCGGAAGCGGCAGCCGGGACGACGAAGAGGGGGAGCTTTAGTGAGCAGTGTCAGCAAGGGGATCAAGAAGGTCGAGGTGGGGCTCAAATGGGACCCGAGCCCGGTCGGTGCGCCCGCACATGATCTCGACATCATCGCGGCGACCTACGCCGCGCACGCTCCGTACGACAGCCCGGTGTACCTGGTGCACTTCGACAGCCGCGCCCCCGACGGGACGATCACCCTCAACAGGGACAGCAAGACGGGCCAGGGTTTCGGCTTCGACGAGGTCATGACCCTGGAGCTCGACCGGCTCGCGGCTGCCTACGCGCGCGTGGTGGTCGGCGTCGCCATACAGCCAGGCGAGGCGCGGAAGGTGTTCGGCGACATCCCGAACACCGGGGTGCGCATCCGCGAAGGGCACACCGATCTCGCGCTGAGTGACCTCTCCGCTGTCTCCGCGTACACGGCGGCGACGATCGCCGAGTTCAACCGGGACGAGTCGGGCGCGTGGTCCTTCCGCGAGATGGTCCGCGGGTTCGACGCGGACCCGACGTCCTTCGCCGCGGTGATGGGCACCGAGATCTGAGCACGGCCCCCGGAGCGAGGAACGCCAAGGGCGGTGACGCCGATTTCTCGGCATCACCGCCCTGGACGATCAGGCTTCACTCCCGGCCGACAGCACCGGGAGCTCCCGGCCGGGTCAGCTGCAACCGCTGGTCGAGCCGCAGCCCTCGCAGATGTAGCAGGAGCCGGCCCGCTGCATCTTCGTGCCGCAGGAGAAGCACAGCGGCGCGTCGGCCTGAATGCCGAGCTGCATCTCGACGAGCTCGGCGCTGGTGTGCGCCTGCTGCGGAGCCTCGGTCTCGGCCTTCGGTTCGGCGACCGCCTTCAGGGCCTCGGGCTGACGCGGGGCGGACTGGGCCAGACCCTCGACGTCGACGTCCGACTCGTCCATCGACGGCTCGTACGAACCCGTCTCCAGGTGACGCTGACGCTCCTCGGCCGAGTGGATGCCGAGCGCGGAGCGGGTCTCGAAGGGCAGGAAGTCCAGCGCCAGGCGGCGGAAGATGTAGTCGACGATCGACTGCGCCATCCGCACGTCCGGGTCGTCCGTCATGCCGGCCGGCTCGAAGCGCATGTTCGTGAACTTCGAGACGTACGTCTCCAGCGGAACGCCGTACTGCAGGCCCACGGAGACGGCGATCGAGAAGGCGTCCATCATGCCCGCGAGGGTCGAGCCCTGCTTGGACATCTTCAGGAAGACCTCACCGAGACCGTCGTCCGGGTAGGAGTTGGCGGTCATGTAGCCCTCGGCGCCACCCACGGTGAAGGAGGTGGTGATCCCCGGGCGGCCCTTGGGAAGGCGCTTGCGGACGGGGCGGTACTCGACCACCTTCTCGACCGCGGCACGGATCGTGTCCTCGGCCTTCTCGGTGACCTCGGCCTTCTCCTGCTCCTTCTTCTTGGCGGAGAGGGGCTGGCCGACCTTGCAGTTGTCGCGGTAGATGGCGAGCGCCTTGACGCCCATCTTCCAGGCCTCGTAGTAGACCTCTTCGACGTCCTCGACGGTCGCCGTCTCCGGCAGGTTGACCGTCTTGGAGAGCGCTCCGGAGATCCACGGCTGGATGGCCGCCATCATCCGGACGTGGCCCATCGCGGAGATGGAACGCTCGCCCATCGCGCAGTCGAAGACCTCGTAGTGCTCGGGCTTCAGGCCGGGGGCGTCGATCACATTGCCGTGGTCGGCGATGTGGGCGACGACCGCCTCGATCTGCTCCTCCTGGTAACCCAGGCGACGCAGGGCCTGCGGCACGGTGCCGTTGACGATCTGCATCGAGCCGCCGCCGACGAGCTTCTTGAACTTCACCAGGGCGAGGTCGGGCTCCAGGCCCGTGGTGTCGCAGGACATCGCGAGACCGATGGTGCCGGTCGGCGCGATGACGGACGCCTGGGAGTTACGGAAACCGTTCTTCTCGCCGAGGCGGATCACGTCCTGCCAGGCCTCCGTGGCGGCGGCCCAGATCGGCGAGTCCAGGTCGTCCACGCGGACGGCCGAGGCGTTGGCGTCGGCGTGCTGCTTCATGACGCGCTTGTGCGGCGTGGCGTTCTTGGCGTAGCCGTCGTAGGGGCCGACGACCGCGGCGAGCTCGGCGGAGCGCTTGTACGACGTACCCGTCATCAGGGAGGTGATGGCGCCGGCCAGGGAGCGGCCGCCGTCGGAGTCGTAGGCGTGGCCGGTGGCCATCAGGAGGGCGCCGAGGTTGGCGTAGCCGATGCCGAGCTGGCGGAACGCGCGAGTGTTCTCACCGATCTTCTGCGTCGGGAAGTCCGCGAAGCAGATGGAGATGTCCATCGCGGTGATGACCAGCTCGACGACCTTGGAGAAGCGCTCGGAGTCGAAGGACTGGTTGCCCAGGCCGTCGTCCTTGAGGAACTTCATCAGGTTCAGCGAGGCGAGGTTGCAGGACGTGTTGTCCAGGTGCATGTACTCGCTGCACGGGTTCGAGCCGTTGATCCGGCCGGACTCCGGGCAGGTGTGCCAGGCGTTGATGGTGTCGTCGTACTGGATGCCGGGGTCGGCGCAGGCCCAGGCGGCCTCGGCCATCTTGCGGAAGAGCGACTTGGCGTCGACCTCCTCGATGACGTCGCCCGTCATGCGGGACGTGAGGCCGAACTTGCCGCCCTCCTCGACCGCCTTCATGAACGTGTCGTTCACGCGGACCGAGTTGTTGGCGTTCTGGTACTGGACGGACGTGATGTCGTCGCCGCCCAGGTCCATGTCGAAGCCCGCGTCACGAAGGGCGCGGATCTTCTCCTCTTCCTTCACCTTGGTCTCGATGAAGCCCTCGATGTCGGGGTGGTCGACGTCGAGGATGACCATCTTGGCCGCGCGGCGCGTGGCGCCACCCGACTTGATCGTTCCTGCGGACGCGTCGGCACCGCGCATGAAGGAGACCGGCCCCGAGGCGTTGCCGCCGGAGGAGAGCAGTTCCTTGGAGGAGCGGATGCGGGAGAGGTTCAGGCCGGCTCCGGAGCCGCCCTTGAAGATCATCCCCTCTTCCTTGTACCAGTCGAGGATCGAGTCCATGGAGTCGTCGACGGCCAGGATGAAGCAGGCGGAGACCTGCTGCGGCTGGGGCGTCCCGACGTTGAACCAGACCGGCGAGTTGAAGCTGAAGATCTGGTGCAGGAGGGCGTACGCCAGCTCGTGCTCGAAGATCTCGGCGTCGGCGGGCGAGGCGAAGTAGCTGTAGTCCTCGCCGGCCTTCCGGTACGTCTTCACGATGCGGTCGATCAGCTGCTTGAGGCCGGTCTCGCGCTGCGGGGTGCCAACGGCCCCGCGGAAGTACTTGCTGGTGACGATGTTGACCGCGTTCACCGACCAGAAGTCGGGGAACTCGACGCCACGCTGCTCGAAGTTGATCGAGCCGTCGCGCCAGTTGGTCATGACGACGTCTCGGCGCTCCCAGACCACCTCGTCGTACGGATGCACGCCGGGCGTCGTATGGATGCGCTCGATACGCAGACCCTTGCTGGCCTTGGATCCCTTGGCTCGGGAACCTCGTGCCGGGCCGCTCGTCGTCTCGGTCATGCCGCCTCCCTGTATCAGGCTAAAACGCCCTGAAGTGCCACGATGTTCCCGTGACACGGTGTTGTCCGGTGCCGCGAAAACCGCGAGGGCTTCCGCAACAGGTCTGTGTGTGCCGCCGTCGGCCGTTCAGCCGGTCAGTCGGCGGCAGTGGCGGGCACCGGGACTTCGACAGTCCCTCCGGGCCCGCATTCATTAGCGCCGGGCTCCCCGCCGGCGCCCCGCGGCTCTTCGTCGAGCCGCTTCTCCCGCTGGTCCCTCAGCTCCCCGACGGCAGCCTCGAAGTCGTCGAGCGAGTCGAACGCCCGGTACACGGACGCGAAGCGCAGGTAGGCCACGAGGTCAAGCTCCTGCAGCGGACCGAGTATGGCCAGACCGACGTCGTGCGTGGTCAGTTCGGCACTCCCGGTGGCCCGCACCGCCTCTTCGACCCGCTGGCCGAGCTGCGCGAGCGCGTCCTCGGTCACCGGCCGCCCCTGGCACGCCTTGCGTACGCCGTTGATCACCTTCGTACGGCTGAACGGTTCGGTCACGCCGCTGCGCTTGACCACCATCAGCGAACACGTCTCCACGGTCGTGAAACGACGGGAGCAGTCAGGGCACTGACGGCGCCTGCGGATCGACGTGCCGTCATCGGTGGTGCGACTGTCGACCACGCGACTGTCGGGGTGCCTGCAGAAGGGGCAGTGCATGGAACTCCCAACCCTCCTTCACGACACGACTCATAGGCCTCAGCAGGCCCGTGGGGCCCTCGAAGCAGCCCCAAGCATAGGCGATGCCCACGGCCTGAAAAGACCGGGGACCACAACTTCTGGGCCGTGGTTGCAATCCAACCACTAGATCTGGGGTTTGGCCGTAAATCCGGCCCCATCGCGTGTCGCGCACCCACGGTTCGCCGGGAAGGGCGCGGGCCCGCCTCGCGCAGCGCACGAGAAGGGGGCGGTGCGGGGTTGACCGGGTGCCGAGTGGCAGTATGGGAGCCCCACTGAGGGGGCGGCGGCCCTGGCGGTGAAGCGTACCGTAATGAACCGAAATGCCAGTCGGCTCGAACGTTAGCCATACACCCAGACGCATGATCAGAACAGGCGATCTGCGATTTTTCACTCGAACGTGTGTTTGGCGCAACCTTTCGAAAGCAACTACCGTTGGCTAACTAGGGAGAACATCTCGAGAGGGGCCTACCGACGTGACCACCACCGCAGACAGCGCCACCATCACTGCCCAGGACCGCCAGAGCCGACTCGAGCCGGTGCATGCCATGAATGACGCAGCCACGAACCAGGAGGGCCCCAAGCCCACCCGCTCCCTACCGGGCCGACCTCCTGGTATCCGCGCAGACAGCTCAGGGCTCACCGACCGGCAGCGCCGTGTCATCGAGGTCATCAGGGACTCGGTGCAGCGGCGGGGGTACCCGCCGTCCATGCGGGAGATCGGGCAGGCGGTAGGCCTCTCCAGCACCTCGTCGGTCGCGCACCAATTGATGGCCCTGGAGCGCAAGGGCTTCCTGCGCCGCGACCCGCACCGCCCCCGGGCGTACGAGGTGCGTGGCTCGGACCAGCCGAGCAGCCAGCCCACGGACACCGCAGGCAAGCCCGCCGCTTCGTACGTCCCGCTGGTGGGCCGTATCGCGGCCGGTGGCCCGATCCTCGCCGAGGAGTCGGTGGAGGATGTCTTCCCGCTCCCCCGGCAGCTCGTCGGTGACGGTGAGCTCTTCGTCCTCAAGGTCGTCGGTGACTCGATGATCGAGGCCGCCATCTGTGACGGGGACTGGGTGACGGTGCGCCGCCAGCCGGTCGCGGAGAACGGCGACATCGTCGCCGCCATGCTCGACGGTGAAGCCACGGTGAAGCGGTTCAAGCGCGAGGACGGTCACGTGTGGCTGTTGCCTCATAACTCCGCGTACCAGCCCATCCCCGGTGACGAGGCCACCATCCTCGGCAAGGTGGTGGCGGTGCTGCGGCGAGTGTGAGCCTCCGCCCCTGACCGGGCCCCGGAACCAACTGCGCCGGTTCCGGGGCCCTGCTGCGTCCGCGGCCGTTCCTCCAGTCCCGGGCGTCCGCGGCCCGCCCCTCCAGACCTGGGAGTCGGCCCGGGGCATCAGCCCCGGGCCGTTTCCTATGCCTCGGCGGCCTCGTCCTCGTCGTCCGTCTGCGGATTGACCGTGAGGTCAGGCTCGGGGTTCGGCTCGGGGTCCGCCTTGGCTGCCGCATCGATCGCGGCCAAGGAGCGGCGGGCCTGATTGCGGTCCGTCGTGTACCAGAAGTCGGGGAGCGAAGCCCTCAGATAGCTGCCGTAGCGCGCGGTCGCGAGCCGGGGGTCAAGGACGGCGACCACCCCACGGTCCGCGGAGGCCCGCACCAGCCGGCCCGCGCCCTGCGCCATCAGCAGCGCCGCGTGGGTCGCGGCGATGGCCATGAAGCCGTTGCCACCCCCGTCGTCCACCGCCTTCTGGCGAGCGCTCATCAGGGGGTCGTCGGGGCGCGGGAAGGGGATCTTGTCCATGACCACCAACTGGCAGCTGGCGCCCGGCACATCGACGCCCTGCCACAGGGAAAGCGTCCCGAACAGACAGGTCCGCGTGTCCGCCGCGAAGTTCTTGATCAGCTCGCCCAGCGTCTCCTCGCCCTGCAGCAGGATGGGCATGTCGAGACGGTCGCGGAGCTCTTCCGCGGCGTTCTGAGCGGCGCGCATGGAGGAGAACAGGCCGAGCGTACGGCCGCCTGCCGCCTCGATCAGTTCGGCCAGCTCGTCGATCATGTCGCTGCGCGTGCCTTCACGGCTCGGCCGGGCCAGGTGCTTGGCGACGTACAGGATTCCCTGCTTGCGGTAGTCGAACGGCGAACCGACGTCGAGGCCCTTCCAGGCCGGGGCGTCCTCGGACTCGATGCCCTCGGGGGCGAGCCCCAGGGAGGCTCCCACGCCGTTGAAGTCGCCGCCGAGCTTGAGGGTGGCGGACGTGAGGACGACCGAGCGATCGCTGAAGAGCTTCTCGCGGAGCAGGCCCGACACGGACATCGGAGCCACGCGCAGCGAGGCTCCGAAGCGGTCGTGCCGTTCGTACCAGACGACGTCCCACTCGGAGCCGTTCGTGATGCGCTCCGCGACGTCGTGGATCGTCTCGACGGAGGCGAGCGCCTGTTTGCGTACGGCGTCCTCGTCCTGGACCGATTTGTCGCGCGTCGAGCCGAGGGCCGAGATGACCGTACGGGCGGCGTCGCGCAGAGCCATCAGCGCGTATCCAAGGTCCTCCGGGACCTCCTCCAGACGGCCGGGGAGAGCGAGCTCCATCACGCGCTCGAAGCCCTCGGACGCGGTCTGGAGCTGATCTGCCGCCTTTTCGTTGACGAGCTTGGCGGCTCTGCGCACGGCTCGGTTGACCTGGCCCGGGGTGAGCTCACCGGTGGCGACGCCGGTCACCCGGGAGACCAGTTCGTGCGCCTCGTCCACGATCAGCACTTCGTGCTGAGGCAGGACGGGGGCGCCCTCGATGGCGTCGATCGCGAGGAGCGCGTGGTTGGTGACGACGACCTCGGAGAGCTTGGCCCGTTCCCGTGCCGCCTCGGCGAAGCATTCCGCTCCGTACGCACACTTCGACGCGCCCAGGCACTCCCTGGAGGAGACCGAGACCTGGGACCAGGCGCGGTCGGAGACGCCGGGAGTCAGGTCGTCCCGGTCGCCGGTCTCTGTCTCGTCCGCCCAGTCGCGCATCCGCAGCAGGTCCTGGCCGAGCTTGCTGGTGGGGGCAGCGGCCTCGAACTGGTCGAAGAGGCCCGGCCCCTCCTCCTCTTCCTGCGGCACGCCTTCGTGGAGGCGGTGCAGACACAGGTAGTTCGAGCGGCCCTTGAGCATGGCGAACTGGGGGCGGCGGCGCAGCAGCGGATGCAAGGCGTCCACCGTCCGCGGCAGATCACGCTCCACGAGCTGGCGCTGCAGCGCGAGGGTGGCGGTCGCGACCACCACGCGCTCACCGTGGGCGAGCGCGGGCACCAGGTAGCCGAGGGACTTGCCCGTGCCGGTGCCTGCCTGGATCAGCAGATGGGAACCGTCGTCGATCGCCTCGGCGACGGTCTCGGCCATCGTCACCTGGCCGGGGCGCTCGGTGCCGCCGACGGCGGTGACAGCGGCGTGCAGGAGCTCGGGAAGGGAGGGCTTTGTCATAGCGCGACCACCCTACGGGTCTCCACTGACAATCCTTCGATCAAGGCTGATGCAGAGGGTTCGGGACGCTCCCGTGCACGGCGGCGTGTGGTCGCTCGGGACGGTCCCGGTACCCGTCAAGGTGCAGTCGGTTGCGGTTGAGGCACAGGCGCTCGATGCGCGGCGTAAGCAGGTCGAACATCTCGTACCGCTCCTTGAGCTGGGGTGCTCGCGCCTGGTGGCGGAGGATCTCGGCGCGGACAAGGGACCAGAAGGTCGACTCCGGGGTGCCCAGCTGTTCGTCGAAGAGCGGGGCGAGGTAGCGGAAGACACCCACGAAGAGCCCTGCATGGATGAACTGCGTGAGGAAGTCGGGGCGTTCGGTGAGCAGTACCTCGCGGACGTCGTCCGGCATCGACGCGTGTTCGGGAACGGACTCGGCGCTGACATTTATGTCGTCGACGAAGTCCTTCACCGCGAGACGGACGGGGACGTCCTTGTCGTCGAAGACGACGATGGCGTTCTCCCCGTGAGGGGAGAACACGGTGCCGTACCGGTAGAGGAACTGCAGCAGCGGAGGCAGCAGAGCACCGAAGAGGTGCTGCAGCCAGGCCTCGGGGGCGAGCCCGGAGCGCTCGACCAGCTCGGCGACGAAGGCTTTGCCGTCCGGATCTGTGTGCAACAAGGAGGCGAGCGTGCGGGCGCGCTCGCCGGGGGCGAGATACCGGGTGACCGGTTCGCGCCAGATCGCGCCGAGCAGTTCCTTGTATTGGTAGGGGACCTCAGGAAGGCCGTCGTACAAGGGATGCTCGACGGTCACCGAAGCGACCTCGCCGAGCAGGATCACCCGGCATTCGTCGCGCAGGAAGGGGTCGGCGTCGCGCAGGGCGTGCATCCATGCGGTGACGGCGGGGGCGGCGAGCGTGCGCTCGGTCGGGAGCCCGCGCCACACCAGGGTGTTCAGGACCGACAGCGGCAGCTTGACGGTGTGCCGGTCGGGACGGGACAGATTCAGGAACGTACGGATGGACTGCTGGGGCAGTCGCAGATCACCGTCGGTGGGCAGCGGCACGATCGCGCCCTCGGCCACGGAGGGGGCGAAGAGGGGCAGCACGACGTCGTCCCACTGCCACGGATGCACCGGCAGGTACAGATAGGCGTGCGGATCGAGCCCACGTGCCGTGAGGACGTTCGCGAAGAACTCCCGTGTGGCAGGGGCCAGTTCGCGCGTGTAGAGCTTTTCCGCCGTGTCCAGCCCCGCGACGCCCCGGTAGGCGGCGAGGTCGGAACGGACCGCGATCCACGGGAGCTGCGCGCTGAGGCGGGCCTCGGGCGCCCACCGGGCGGCGTCACCGGCGGAGAAACCGATGCGGCCCTTGTTCAGGACGAGCCAGGGGTGTCCGGTCTGATGCCCTTCGAGTTCGGCGTAGCCGAGGTCGGCGAGCTGCGCCGCGGTGAGGGCGGTCTGATCGAGCCGGACGTCGGCGGTGAGTGTGACGGTGAGCTCGCGGATGAGGTGGCCGAGGGTGGCGCCGTCGATTCCCAGGGTGCGGCGGGCCCTGGTGAGGAAGCGGAGGGGGTCGCTGAAGGGGCGCGGCGCTCCGTCGCCCTCGGTCAGGGCGAGGCTGGCCGGGTCGACGTGCCAGCTGCCGTACGAGCCTCGGCGGGCGCGGAAGAGGAGGCGGGGCGCTGTCTGTCGCCGGGCTGCACCTGGCTCGCCTGCGGCGGAGGCGTCGTGGCCGGTGCCGTTCTCACCCTCTGCGCCGTCGTCACGGTCGAGCCGGAGGCTGTAGCTGTCCAGGACTCCCGGTGCGGCGGGGACGGGGTTTCGCGGGCCGTCGGGGACCGGCTCGATGATCTCCTCGTAGGCGAACTCACCGACCATCTTGGCGAGGAGGCGGCGCCCGGCCGTCGCCCACCTGTCCGCGGTCAGCTCGGGCGGGTCGTAGAGAGCGGACGGCTCTCGGGGTGTCGGAGGGACGGACGGATTCGGCACGGGGACTCCTCAGGGAGGGAACCGGATCAGGTCGAGCGGTGCACCGGCAGTGAGCGGGTCAGAGCACTGCGCGCAAGGCCCGGTCACGGACCATGAGCGCCGCCCGCTTGTCGGGGAGGTCTACTTCGGCGGCGTAGCGGAAACCGGCGCTCAGGAATGCGGACACGGAGGGGGTGTTGCGAAGGTCGGGTTCTGCGATGACACGTGCGCAGGAGGCGCGGTGGTCGAGCACGAGGTCGGCGACGGCTCTCAGCAGCGAGGTGCCGAGTCCTCGGCCACGGTCGGCGACGCCGCCGATGAGGAGGTGAAGACCGGTGTCGTGCGGACGGGCCGGATAGTGCCTGGCCAGGGCGTCGAGGTCCGCGCGGTAGACCTCCCAGTAGCTCATCGGTGTGCCGTCGAGGACGCCGAGACAGGGGACGCTGCGTCCGTCACCGTCGATCTGGCCGGTCAGATGCGTCTCCGTGACGGCTTCGGGGCCGGCCAGCTCCCAGAAGGCCGCCACGGCGGGGTCGTTCATCCACCGGCTGATCAGGGGGAGATCGCGTTCGACACGCACGGGGACCAGTTGGAAGACACCGGCCGAGGTGGTCGCGGGGCCCCAGTCGGCGATGTTGCCGAGCAGGTCGTCGGCTGACGAGGCGACCGTCGGAGCCTGGGCACGGGCCGCCGTGCGCACGTCGGCCCCGATGCGTCCGGCGTACGCGTTCGGCGCTTCGGCCGCGACGCTCGCGCCGCCCGCGCCGAACAGTGCGATGAGTTCGTCCGGGAGGCGCAGGTCCAAGGTGTCCTGGACGTCTGCCCTGTCGGCGGCACAGGACTCGGTGACGGGTTCGGCCACGGACTCGGTACCGGCGTCGGTGCTCGCATCGGGGGGAGGCGGAGGCACGGCGTCGCTCCTCTCAGGAAAGACGGGTCATGTTCCTCAGGAATGAAGGGGGTTGGCGATGGTGACGTAGACGGACTGGGTGTCGACGGGGCCCACGAGCTCGTCGAGACCGCGGAGACGGGTCAGCAGGTTGGCCTTGCACCGCAGGACGGGTGAATCGAGGAGCAGGGCAGGCAGCGGCGTACTCAGCGCGGCCGGGCCGGAGACGACGTCGGCGAGGAAACGGCGGAAAGCGGCGAGCAACAGGCGCTCGTCGGCGAGGCGTTGGGAGCCGAGGGCTCCGATGAGGCCCAAGACGTTGTTGATGCCGAGGTAGTAGGCGAAGCGCTCGTCCGCCACCTCGTCGGACACGAAGGTGTCGCTGTGCTCGCCGATGCCGGGGAGCCTGCGGTCGAGTTCGGCGCGTCGGGACTCGCGGTAGTAGTAGCCCTGGTTGTCGCGGTAGCGACCGCCCACGGGCCAGCCGTCGGAGTCGAGCAGCAGCAGGGTGTTCTGCTGGTGGGCCTCCAGGGCGACGCCCGCCTCGCTGTCCAGCCAGAGCACGGGGCGCACGACGTTCTGCAGATAGCGCAGGAACCACTCCGTGGCGACGGCTCCCCGGGGGCGGCCCGTCCGTCCGGCGAGGCGGGTAACGATCTCGCCGAGCCGGGAGCGCATCGGGGGACGGTCGTGGCCCGTGGAGTGCGGTGACGGCCTGGGCGAGACGAGCCCCGCGATGCAGGTGGCGTCGTCGCCGGGGCCGAAGGGGTTGTGCCGGATCATCAGGTCGAGCCCGGTCACGGGGGCGCCGTCGGGGCCGGTCACGGCGAGCCAGGCCGGGTCGCGGACCACGTCGAAGCCCGGGTGGACCGCCTGCCACTGCTCGGCGAGGCCGCTGCGCAGCAGTCGGTGGACCTCGACGCCCCGGTGGAGTTCCTTGCGGAGATTCTCACGACGGGAGTTGGTGATGCGCAGGCCGAGCGAGAGCTTCAGCATGGCCGGGGCGCCCGGGCGGTAGAGGGTGCGCACGGAGGAGGTCGGGTACCAGGGTGCGCCGTGCGGGCCGAGGTCCTGGAGGAGGCCGGCTTCCAGGAGGGCGGCGGTCGTGGGGCGGTGCCTGAGCTCACGCATCTGCCACGGGTGCAGGGGCAGAGCGGCGTGGCCTTCCGGCAGCGGCAGGTCCGGGCCGGCGAGGCGGGCGGTGAGCTGCTCGGCCGGGAGGGTGCGGCCACGCTCGGTCCAGGCCGAGTCCGCGGCGAGCACCGACGGGTCGACGGCGAGCCAGTGCAGGGCGAAGCCGCCGCGCAACTCCGGTGAGTAGAGCCGGGATTCGGTGTCGGAGAGTCCCTCGCGGCTCTTCGGGGTGGGGTGCAGGGGGTGGCCGAGCAGCAGGGACTGTTCGGCGGCGAGGAAGAGGTCGGGCTCGTCGCCGGGGTTGTTCCGGCGGTCGGCGATGAACGTGGCGGTGCGCCGCACGGAGTCGGCGACGCGGCCGACGAGATCCCCGCCCTCGACCCGCTCACCGTCGTCCCCGCCGCCACCGGCGAGGTCTGCGGGGCCGATGACCGCACCTGGGTCCGGGGCGCTGCTGGAGTCGGTGCGGCCGGAGTCAGTGTGGTCGGAGTCGGCACTGCCGGAGTCGGCGTGGCCGGGCTCGCCGTCCGGGGCAAGCGCTCCGCTGCCTTGGCCCGTTTCGCGGCCCAGCAGGGCGGCCACGGTGACGGCATCGGCCGGGGGTGCGCTCTGGGGGCCGTCTTCCAGGTAGGGGAGGCCGAAGCGGTGCCAGCCGGTGGCCGACCAGTAGTACACGGGGACGAGGAGCGCGGTGCCGCTGGCCTTGAGCGGGACACGCAGTACGCCGTGCTCGGGGGCGGGGAAGTCGTTCTCGCGTACCCAGCAGCGCAGGAGGTTCTCGATGGCCGCCACTTGCGCGGCGGTGTGCGGATCGGGGTGCTCCAGGAGATCGGCGGTCGCGCCTCGCAACTGCTCCGTCTGCAGGCCTCCCTGCTGCCTGGGGACCGTACCGGGCTCCGCCACCAGCGAGGATTGCTTGCCGCACGCGCCTGGCACGTGGGGGTGGGGTGGACCTTCGGATGCGGGGGTGGCGTTCAAGAGAGCTTCCTTGTGAAGTCGTTCGGGCTCCGGGGCGACGGGCTGGAGCTGTGCTGATGTCTCTTGGCCGTCCGCGGGACGGCCCGGGTCCGGTGTGGCTATCCGTGGTGCGGACGCGCCGCCGCGGAGATCGCGTCGGAGAGGCGGTCGAGGATCGCGGCCGCCTGCTCGTCGGTGATGGTGAGAGGAGGAAGGAGGCGTACGACACTGGAGTGCCGTCCGCCCAGCTCGACGATGAGGCCGCGGCGCAGACATTCGCGTTGCACCGCGGCGGCGAGTTCGGGCGCGGGGGGAAGCGGTCGCGGGGCGCGGCTCAGGGCACCGCCCGGGGCGCCTGTGTCACTCGGAGCGGACGGGCGTACGCCACTAGGAGCGCCCTGGCCCGTGCCACTGGCGCCGGCGGGGTCCACGAGTTCGACGCCGATCATCAGACCTCGGCCGCGTACGTCGCCGATACAGGGGTGTTCGGTGGCGAGCGACCGCAACTGGGTGAGCATGCGGGTGCCCAGGGCGCCCGCGCGTTCCGCGAGGCCGTTCTCACGGACGTACGCGAGGGTGGCCGCGCCCGCCGCCATGGCGAGCTGGTTACCGCGGAAGGTTCCCGCGTGGGCCCCCGGTTGCCAGACGTCGAGGTCGTCGCGGTAGATGACCACGGCCAGGGGCAGGCTGCCGCCGATGGCCTTGGACAGCACCATCACGTCCGGAACCACACCGCTGTGCTCGACGGCCCAGAAGGTGCCGGTGCGCCCGACGCCGGTCTGGACCTCGTCCGCGATGAGCGGGATGGAGCGTGCCTCGGTGATCTCGCGCATCCGGCGCATCCAGCCGTCGGGGGCGGGGTTCACACCGCCCTCGCCCTGCACCGGTTCGAGGATCATCCCGGCCGGGCGGGGCACCCCTGACTTGGTGTCGTCGAGGAGGTTCTCGGTCCAGCGGGCGGCGAGTTCGGCGCCGTCCGCACCGCCGATGCCGAACGGGCAGCGGTAGTCCTGCGGATAGGGGAGGCGGGCCACGCGTACGTCCGGTGCGCCGCCGGATGCGGAGAGCGCCCCTGCCGTCATCCCGTGATAGGCGCCGGTGAACGCGAGCATGCCGTCGCGCCCGGTCGCCGTCCGCACGAGTTTGAGCGCGGCTTCCACCGCGTCCGTGCCGGCGGGGCCGCAGAACTGGATCCGCGCGCGGTCGGCGAGTTCGCGGGGCAGCGTGTGGAACAGCTCGGTGGTGAAGGCGTCCTTGACCGGCGTGGCCAGATCGAGCACGTGCAGCGGCGCCCCCGAGTCGAGGACCTTTCTGATCGCCTCGAGCACGACCGGGTGGTTGTGCCCGAGGGCCAGGGTCCCCGCGCCCGAGAGGCAGTCGAGGTAGCGCTGTCCGTCGGCGCCCTCGATCGTCAGGCCGCGTGCCCGTACCGGCACGATCGGCAGGGCGCGCGCGTACGTACGCGCGGCCGACTCGCGCGCCGACTGGCGTCGCAGGATCCCCTCGTGTGCTGCGGAGTGCCCCACGGAGGCGACGGGAGCGGAGGGTCCCGCGGCAACCGCCGAGGGCGCCGGCTCGGTCACGGCCACGACTGTTGGTCCTCCCGCTGGGAATGGGCGCTTCCCACTCGATCTGGGCGAGCGCTCCGACGAGTTGGCAGGGGGATGAACGCAGGCCGCCACTCCCCCGTACGTACCAACGACGGGGACTGCGGAGAAGCACGGGTCTTCGGAAGATCCTTGCCGTGACGGAACCGTTGCCGTTCCGTCGGCTGTCCCCTACGGCACCGGCATAGTGTGGGGGGCCGTTCATCCGCGGCAGGGGTGCGCAGCGTCACGCGAGTACGGTGCTCGGCGCTCCGCGCCGCACGCGGTGTCCGGCATGTGAACGATCTCGAAGCCCAGGGGGAATCTCTACTATGCGACCCATACGCCCGCTCAATACCGCTCGTCGTGGGAAGAGCGCGCGCGGCAGGACCTCCCCCGTGGCGGCCGCTGTCGCCATCGGCGCGGCACTCGTCCTGACCGCGACGGCCTGTGGTCCGAGCGAGGACAACGCGGGCGACGATCCGGCCGCCTCCCAGGCCGCCGACGGCGGCAACGACGACGGCAACGGCAACGGCAAGGTCAAGATCCCGCAGGACCTCCAGGACCGGCTCAAGGACCACGGCATCGACCTGGACAAGTGGCGGGACGGGGCCTGGAAGAACTGGGACAAGGACGACTGGCTCCGCGAGGCCGGTGACTACGTCAACCCGATCATCGAAGGTCTGTGGGACTCGGACCGCATGCGTGACGCGGACAAGAACCCCGACCGCGGTGTCGACGACAACGACATCTCCGGCGACCAGGGCGTGACCGACCCGACGCCCGAGCCGGTGGAGGCGGCGGCCCTGAAGACGCCGTACGACGCCGCCGCTCCGGCCTCGGGCAAGCTGTTCTTCGACGGCCCCGAAGGCTCGATGGTCTGCTCGGCCACCGTCGTCGAGGACCCGGCGCACCCGGGCAAGTCCAACATGGTGTGGACCGCGGGTCACTGCGTGCACGCCGGCGCCAAGGGCGGCTGGTACCGCAACATCGCCTTCGTGCCCTCGTACAACAACAGCGGCAAGTCGGCCGCCGAGCTGCAGAACGCCCCCAAGGAAGAGGTCGCTCCGCACGGCGTCTGGTGGGGCGACTGGGCACAGACCTCCGACCAGTGGATCGAGAAGGGTGGCCCGACGGGCGGCACGGGCGCGCCGTACGACTACGCGGTCATCCACGTCACGCCCGAGAAGGGCAGCGAGGGTCAGTCGCTCGAGGAGCAGGTCGGTTCGGCGCTCCCGGTGGACTTCAACGCCCCGGCCGTGCCGCAGATCGCCGACATGACGGCGACCGGCTACCCGGCGGCTCCGCCGTTCGACGGCCAGAAGGCGTTCCAGTGCGCCGACAAGCCGGGCCGCCTCTCGATCAGCAAGCCCGACCCCACGATGTACCGCATCGGCTGCACGATGACCGGTGGTTCGTCCGGCGGCGGCTGGGTCGCCGAGGGCTCGGACGGCAAGCCCGCCCTGGTGTCCAACACCTCCATCGGCCCGGTGACGGCCGGCTGGCTGGCGGGTCCGCGGCTCGGCAAGGGAGCCAAGGGCATCTACGACGCGGTGAGCAAGAAGTACGCCGACAAGTAGCCACCACGCAGGGCCGCTTGACGCACGACGGCGGGGTCGCCGCAAACCTTCACGACCCCGCCGTCATTCGTCCTCAATCACACAGGCATAGTGAGGTGTCGCGTCGGCGGGGAGCTCCCGGAGCACCCTCGCCCACACATGACAAGTACATGGCAATTGCAGCAATCACGCGTTCAATTCGGGGGTTACCACAGCATGCGTTCCATTCGTGCGCCCTTCGCGCGCAGTCGCGGGCGACGTCTCGCACTCGCCGCGACCGGGCTCGCCGCGACTCTGGCACTCACCGCCACGGCCTGCGGTCCCAGCGACAACAAGGCCGGCGACAAGGCGGGTTCCGACACCGCGCAGGGCGCCGACAAGGGTTCCGACACCGACACGGGCTCCGATGCCAAGCTGCCCGGCGACATCGCCGACAAGCTGAAGGACCACGGCATCGACCCGGACAAGTGGAAGGACGGGGCCTGGAAGAACTGGGACAAGGACGACTGGCTCCGCGAGTCCAAGGACTTCGTCAATCCCGTCATCGAGGGCCTCTGGAAGCCCGAGCGGATGAAGAAGGCCAAGGACCCGAAGAAGACGATCGCCGCGAAGGACGCACCTTCCGACCAGGGCGCGACCGACCCCGAGCCGTCGCCGGTCCAGGCCAAGCCCGAGAAGACCCCGTACCACAAGAACGCCGCACCGGTCGGCAAGATCTTCTTCGACTCCCCCGAGGGCTCGATGGTCTGCTCCGGCACGGTCGTGAAGGACCCGCGCAACCCGGGCAAGTCCAACCTCGTGTGGACCGCGGGCCATTGCGTGCACGCCGGTTCCGCCGGTGGCTGGTACCGCAACATCACCTTCGTGCCTGCCTACAACGACCTCGGCAAGTCCGAGGCGGAGCTGAGCAACGCGGCCCCGCAGGAAGTCGCCCCCTACGGCCAGTACTGGGCCGACTGGGTCTCGACCTCCGCCGAGTGGATCGACCAGGGCGCCTCTTCGGGCGGCGCCGGCGCACCGTACGACTACGCCGTGATGCACGTGAAGCCGGAGCAGGGCTCGAAGTCCCTCGAGGAGACCGTCGGCAACGCCCTCGCGGTGGACTTCTCGGTGCCGTCGGCCCAGAGCGTGAGCTCGATGGGCGCCTGGGGTTACCCCGCCGCTCCGCCGTACAACGGCCAGATCATGCACAAGTGCATCGACAAGCCGGGCCGTCTCTCGCTGACCTCCGCCCAGCCGACCATGTACCGCATCGGCTGCACCATGACCGGCGGTTCGTCCGGCGGCGGGTGGTTCCGGATGGTGGGCGGCAAGACGCAGCTGGTCTCGAACACCTCGATCGGCCCGGCCGAGAACACTTGGCTGGCCGGACCGCAGCTCGGCAAGGGCGCCGAGCAGGTCTACGACATGATGAGCGAGAAGTACGGCTCCAAGTAGCCGTACGGCGGGCGACCGCCGCACCTCGTACCTGACACGGCGAAGGCCCGCCCCATGCGAAAGGGGGCGGGCCTTCGTCATGCGGACCGAACGGCGCGAACCGCGCCTGTCCGGGCCTGCGTTCAGCCGGCGACCGGGACGTACGGCGCGAGATCCGCCGCCAGTTCCGCGTGCACCTTCGCCTTGAGCAGCGTGCCGTCGGCGGTGTGCTCCTCGGAGAGCACCTCGCCCTCGGCGTGCGCCCGCGAGATGAGCTGACCCTGGGTGTACGGCACGAGGGCCTCGATCTCGACCTCGGGCCGGGGCAGCTCGGTGTCGATCAGCGCCAGCAGCTCTTCGATGCCAGCGCCCGTGCGCGCGGAGACCGCGATCGCGTGCTTCTCGTTGCGCAGGAGCCGCTGGAGGACCAGTGGATCGGCCGCGTCCGCCTTGTTGACGATCACGATCTCGGGCACGTCCGTCGCGCCCACGTCACGGATCACCTCACGCACGGCGGCCAGCTGTTCCTCCGGCACCGGGTGCGAACCGTCCACCACGTGCAGGATCAGGTCGGACTCGCCGACCTCCTCCATCGTGGAGCGGAACGCCTCGACGAGGTGGTGCGGCAGATGCCGTACGAACCCGACGGTGTCGGCCAGGGTGTAGATCCGGCCGCTCGGCGTCTCGGCCCGGCGCACGGTCGGGTCGAGGGTGGCGAACAGGGAGTTCTCCACCAGGACGCCCGCGCCCGTGAGGCGGTTGAGCAGGGAGGACTTGCCCGCGTTCGTGTAACCGGCGATCGCGACCGACGGCACCTTGTTGCGCTTGCGCTCCTGGCGCTTGATCTCGCGGCCCGTCTTCATGTCCGCGATCTCCCGGCGCATCTTCGCCATCTTCTCGCGGATCCGACGCCGGTCCGTCTCGATCTTGGTCTCACCGGGACCACGTGTCGCCATGCCACCGCCACCACTGGATCCGCCGCCGCCCATCTGACGGGAGAGCGACTGACCCCAGCCACGGAGGCGCGGGAGCATGTACTGCATCTGGGCAAGGGCGACCTGCGCCTTGCCCTCTCGGGACTTGGCGTGCTGGGCGAAGATGTCGAGGATCAGGGCGGTCCTGTCGACCACCTTGACCTTGACGACGTCTTCCAGGTGAATCAGCTGGCCAGGGCTCAGTTCACCGTCACACACGACGGTGTCGGCCCCGGTCTCGAGGACGATGTCACGCAGCTCCTGGGCCTTGCCGGATCCGATGTACGTCGCCGGGTCGGGCTTGTCGCGGCGCTGGATGACGCCGTCGAGCACGAGCGCGCCCGCCGTCTCGGCGAGAGCGGCCAGCTCGGCGACCGAGTTCTCCGCGTCCTGCACTGTGCCCGAGGTCCACACTCCGACGAGCACCACTCGCTCCAGACGGAGCTGTCGGTACTCGACCTCGGTGACGTCCTCGAGCTCGGTGGAGAGGCCGGCGACGCGGCGCAGAGCCGCGCGCTCGGAGCGGTCGAACTGTTCGCCGTCCCGCTCTCCGTCGTGTCCGTGGCTCCAGGCGACGTCCTCTTCCATCAGGGCATCGGCCCGAAGACCTTCGGTGTAGTTCTGCGCGAGGCTCTGCGCGTCCTGGGAAGGGGAAGAAGAGGAGGTCATTGGATCCTTACGTCGATGGGATTCTTCATAGGGGTCAACGCTCGGGGCCGCCCCGAGATTCCCCGGGCCGGCCGACGCGGTCCCTGAGATCCCCCCGAAGGGTTTTCCCGGAGCCGCAGCGGCGCCGACCTGAAGATGGTTGCACGGAACGGCCCGTCTCGTCACCCGGGTTATTTCCCTGTCGGAGCCGCCTTACGCCAGTCCGGGTGGCCCGGCATCGGCGGTGTCTTCGCGCCGTACAGCCAGGCGTCGAAGAAGCCGCTAAGATCACGGCCCGCGGTCGACGAGGCGAGCCGCACGAAGTCAGCGGTCGTCGCGTTCCCGTCCCGGTAGGTGCGCACGAAATCGCGCTCCAGGCGGTCGAAGTCGTCCTGGCCGATCTCCTGCCGCAGCGCGTAGAGCACCAGCGCGCTGCCGTCGTACACCACCGGCCGGAAGATGCTGATCTTCTGGCCCGGCGCGGGGCCCTTCGGCGCGGCCGGCGGTCCGCCCGCCGCGCGCCAGCTGTCCGACTGCCGGTAGGCCTCACGCATCCGCTTCTGGAGGGGCTTCTTCGACTTCTCCTCGGCGAAGAGGGCCTCGTACCAGGTGGCGTGCCCTTCGTTGAGCCAGAGATCGGACCAGGATCGCGGGCTCACGCTGTCGCCGAACCACTGGTGCGCCAGCTCGTGCACCATGATCGAGTCCACGTACCACTCGGGGTACTCGGGCCGCTTGAACAGGTCGCTCTCGAAGAGGGAGAGGGTCTGCGTCTCGAGTTCGAAGCCGGTCCGCGCCTGCGCCATCAGTACGCCGTACGCCTCGAAGGGGTAGCGGCCGACCTTCTCCTCCATCCAGCGGATCTGGTCCGGCGTCTTCTTCAGCCAGCGCTCCATCGCCTTGCGGTCCTTGGTGGGCACCACATCGCGTACGGGGAGGCCGTGCGGCCCGGAGCGGTGGACCACGGTGGAGCGGCCGATGGACACCTGCGCCAGTTCGGTCGCCATGGGGTGGTGGGTGCGGAAGACCCGGGTCGTGATGGGCCCCGTGTGCGCCGTGGCGACAGGCAGGCCGTTGGCGACGGCGGTGAGCCCCTTCGGGGTGGTCACACGGAACGTGAAGTGTGCCTTGTCGGCGGGGTGGTCGTTGCACGGGAACACGCGGTGCCCGGCGTCGGCCTGATTGGCCATGGCGAGCCCGTCGGCGGTGGGCACCCAGCCGCCGTCCTGGTTCTTCGTGGGCGCGGGGTCGCTGGTGTGCCGGACCGTGACCCGCATCCGCTCGCCCTGACCCAGCGGCCGGGCCGGCGTGACGACCAGGTCCTCACCGGTGGTCTCGAAACGGGCGGGTGCGCCGTTGACCTCGGCGGAGCGGACCTTGCCGTGGGCGAAGTCCAGGTTGACCCGCTCCAGCGGTTCGCTCACGCGGGCGTCGATCACCGTGACGGCGTCGAGCGGCTTCTTGTTGTCGCCGCGGTAGGTGAAGGCGATGTCGTACGCCAGGACGTCGTACCCGGGGTTGCCCAGGTGCGGGAAGAGGCGGTCGCCGATGCCGAGCGGTGTGGCCGGTGACGGCGCGCTCGCGGCGAGCAGGGTGGCGGAGGTGACCGCGGCCAGGAGCGCGGTCGCGATGCGGAGAGTCTTCGGCCGCGAGGCCTTGACCCGGGGGGTGAGCAGCATGAACTACCGCTATCAGCGCGAACCTTCCACACCGGTGTCGGCGCGCGTCACACCACTCGAACGGGTCGCCAGTAGGCGGCTGAGGCGACGCCGTCACGCGGGGCGACTCCTAGGAGTTCGCTGCCGCCGGGTGCTGGGCGCGGCTGACGTCGTACACACCGGGCACGGCCCGCATCGCGCGCATCAGTCCCGGAAGGTGCGCCGCGTCCGGCAGTTGCAGCGTGTACGTGTGGCGCACGCGCTGCTGTGTCGGCGGCTCGACGGTCGCCGACATGACCTCGACGCCCTCCAGGGCGATGGCTTCGGTGAGGTCGGCCAGCAGATGCGCCCGCCCGAACGACTCGGCGATCAAGGTGACCCGGCACTCCGCGCTGTCTCCCCAGCGCACGCCGACCTCCGCACGCCCCACTTCCTTCATGCGCGCGACGGCCGGACACTCGACGCGGTGCACGGTGACGACCCCGCCGCGTACGGCGAAGGCGGTCACCTCGTCGGGCGGCACCGGCGTACAGCACCCGGCGAGGCGTACGGTCGCGCCCTCCCTGTCCACCACGGCGTTCGCCGCCGCGGGGCGCGGGAAGTCGGCGGCCTGCGGCGGGGGCGCGGGGGTCGTCTTCTCCGGGGCCGACGCGGCGGGTGGGGCGGGCGTGGGGTGGGTCGTCAGCCAGCGCCGGATGGCGATGCGCGCGCCGGGTGTGCGGGCGTGGTCGAGCCACTCCCGGGAGGGCCCGGACGCCGCGTCCTGCCCCATGAGCAGCTGGACCGTGTCACCGTCCCGCAGGACCGTGCTCAGCGTCGCGAGGCGTCCGTTGACGCGGGCGCCGATGCAGGCGTGGGCGTCCTCGCCGTACTGGGCGTAGGCGGCGTCCACGCAGCTCGCGCCCGCGGGCAGACCGAGGGTGCCGCCGTCGGGGCGGAAGACGGCGATCTCCCGGTCCTGGGCGAGGTCTTCGCGAAGGGTGGACCAGAACGTGTCGGGGTCGGGGGCCGCTTCCTGCCAGTCGAGCAGGCGGGAGAGCCAGCCGGGCCGGGTCGGGTCGGCGCGCTCACCCTCCACAGCGACCTCTGAGGGGGCCTCGGTGGCGGCGTCGGACTGCTCCTCCGAAGGAGGGGCGTAGGGATTGCGCAGCGCGACGACGCCTGCTTCGGCGACCTTGTGCATCTGGTGCGTACGGATGAGCACTTCGGCGACCGTTCCGTCCGGGCGGGCCACGGCCGTGTGCAGCGATTGGTAGAGGTTGAACTTCGGTACGGCGATGAAGTCCTTGAACTCCGAGACCACCGGCGTGAAGCAGGTGTGCAGCTCGCCGAGCACGCCGTAACAGTCCGCGTCCTCGTTCACCAACACCAGGAGCCGTCCGAAGTCGGCCGCGCGCATCTCGCCGCGTTTGCGGTGCACCCGGTGGACCGAGACGTAGTGCCGGGGCCTGATGAGGACTTCGGCCGTGATGCCCGCCTCGCGCAGCACCGCGCGGACATTGTCCGCCGTCCCTTCCAGCGGGTCACCGCCGTCGGCCGCGTTGGCCGCGATCAGCTCTTCGACCTCGGCGTACTCCTCCGGGTGGAGAATCGCGAAGACGAGGTCCTCCAGCTCGGTCTTGAGCGCCTGTACGCCGAGACGTTCGGCGAGGGGGATGAGCACGTCCCGCGTCACCTTGGCGATCCGTGCCTGTTTCTCGGGGCGCATGACACCGAGCGTGCGCATGTTGTGCAGGCGGTCGGCCAGTTTGATCGACATGACGCGTACGTCGTTGCCGGTGGCCACGAGCATCTTGCGGAAGGTCTCGGGCTCGGCCGCCGCCCCGTAGTCGACCTTCTCCAGCTTCGTGACGCCGTCGACCAGATAGCAGACGTCGTCGCCGAATTCCGTGCGCACCTGATCGAGCGTCACATCGGTGTCCTCGACGGTGTCGTGGAGCAGGGACGCGGTCAAGGTGGTGGTCTCGGCACCCAGTTGGGCGAGGATCAGGGTCACCGCGAGCGGATGTGTGATGTACGGCTCACCACTCTTGCGCATCTGGCCGCGGTGGGAGGACTCCGCGAGGACCCACGCGCGCCGCAGGGGCTCCAGGTCCGCGTCCGGGTAGTGGGCGCGGTGGGCTTCCGCCACATGGCCGATCGCGTCCGGCAACCGGTCCCGCGTGGCGGGCCCGAGCAGGGCCGCTCGGCCGAGCCTGCGCAGGTCAAGCCGCGGACGACCGCGCCTGCGCTGGGCTCCGGGCGTCACGGGGCCAGACATCGCAGGGTTTGTAGCCTCCGCACTCATGGGCACCTCCGGCTGCTCCGACCGGCGGTGAGCGGACGACGGCGTGCTCCGTCCGGGCCGGTGCTTGATGCTACCGAGCCCATCACGCGCCGCTGACCGCCTCTCGCCGAGCGTGAAACGGATCACCCATTCGAGCGACAGTTCACGGGTTTACAGTTTCGAGCCATTCCGCGTCGATCACGCCTTCGGCGACGATCACCGCGGGGCCCGTCATCTCGATCTCGCCGTCGGGCCGCTCGGTGATCACCAGGCTCCCACCGGGCAGATCGACGGTGTACGTGACCGGCGAACCGGTCGTCACGGGGTCAGCCCCGTCCCTGCGCGCCGCCGCGACGGCCACGGCACACGCGCCCGTGCCGCACGAACGGGTCTCGCCCGCACCGCGCTCGTGCACCCGCATGGCGACGTGGCGCGGGCCGCGGTCGACGACGAACTCGACGTTCACCCCCTGCGGGAAGGCCGAGGCGGGGCTGAATGGTGGCGCGTCGTACAGGCTGCCCGCGTGGGCCAGGTCGTCGACGAAGGCGACCGCGTGCGGGTTGCCCATGTTCACGTTGCGCGCGGGCCAGTGCCGGTCGGCCACGGAGACGGTGACATCCCCTTCGGGGAAGGACGCCTTGCCCATGCCCACGGTGACGTCCCCGCCGGCCGCGGCCTTCGCGATGTGAACGGTCTTCACGCCGCCCCGGGTCGCGACGGCAAGATCACCCTCGCCCACCAGACCGGCGCGCTGCAGATAGCGGGCGAACACGCGCACGCCGTTGCCGCACATCTCGGCGATCGAACCGTCGCCGTTGCGGTAGTCCATGAACCATTCGGCCTCGGCGGCCAGGTGGCGCGCCTCGGGGTGTGCCGCGGAACGCACGACGTGCAGCAGACCGTCGCCCCCGATGCCCGCACGGCGGTCGCACAGGGCGGCGACAGCGGCCGGGGGCAGCGCGACGGCGTTGTCGGGGTCCGGGATGATCACGAAGTCGTTCTCGGTCCCGTGCCCCTTGAGGAAGGCGATCCGCGTGCTCATTCCTCGATCGTACGGGGTACCGAGGACAGTCAGTCGTCAAGGTGCCCGTCAGGGCTCTGACCTGGTGCGACGCCGTCAGCGAAGGCGCGCGACCCGCCACACGGCGAGGACGGCGACGGCGAGGAAGACCAGGGCGTACGCGGAGACGATCCGCCAGTCCGGGCGGCGTCCGGAACCGCGCTCCGGCAGCCCGGGCCAGGTGTGCCCCACGCGGCGGGCGGCCATCATGCCCCAGCCCGCGGCACAGCTGCTGATGAGGAGTCCGAGCATGGCGACGACGGCGCCGCCGTCCCCGAACTCGAAGGCCAGCGGGAAGGCGAACATCAGCGATCCGGCGGCTGCGAGTACGACGATCGGCGCGAGCTGCCAGATGCGGAGTCGGCGCTGCGGTCGCAGTTCGACCTCGACTTCCGCCGCGGCCATCGCGTCCGCCACGGGACCGTCGTCGGTCACGCCGCCCGGCACCTCGTCAGGGCCGTCCGGGGTCAGCTCGCCGCCGCCATGCGCGGTGTCACGAGGGCCGGCCTCCATCGCCATCCGCCCTCCCGCTTCGGACTCCACTGGTCGATCGATGGTCGATGATGGCACGGCGCCAGGGGCCCGGATGACCGCCGGAGCGTCCCGATGCCATCACGTGATCAGGCTGTGACCGCTCGTTCGACCAACGCCATTGCCCGTCCAGGGAGTTCCCCTCGATCGGTCATGGCACCACTGAGCCAGTGCACCCGGGGATCGCGGCGGAACCACGAGTCCTGGCGGCGCGCGAAACGCTTGGTCGCGCGCACGGTCTCCGCGCGCGCCTCGTCATCGGTGCACTCCCCCGCGAGCGCCGCGAGCACCTGCTGGTACCCGAGCGCACGCGACGCCGTACGCCCCTCGCGCAGCCCCTCGGCCTCCAGGGACCGCACCTCGTCGACGAGACCCGCGTCCCACATGCGGTCCACGCGCGTGGCGATGCGTTCGTCGAGTTCGGGACGGCCGACGTCGACGCCGATCTGGACGGTGTCGTAGACGGAGTCGTGGCCGGGGAGGTTGGCGGTGAAGGGTTTGCCGGTGATCTCGATGACCTCGAGGGCACGGACGATCCGGCGGCCGTTGCTGGGCAGGATGGCCTGGCCCGCTCCCGGGTCGGCGGCGGCGAGGCGGGCATGGAGCGCGCCGGGGCCGTGGAGGGCGAGCTCGTCCTCCAGGCGGGCCCGGACCTCGGGGTCGGTGCCGGGGAACTCCAGGTGGTCGACGGCGCCCCTGACGTAGAGCCCGGAGCCGCCGACCAGGATCGGCCAGCGCCCGTCGGCAAGGAGGCGGTCGATCTCGGCGCGCGCCAGCTTCTGGTACTCGGCGACGCTCGCGGCCTCCGTGACGTCCCAGATGTCGAGGAGGTGGTGCGGCACTCCGTCGCGCTCTTCGAGCGTCAGCTTGGCGGTTCCGATGTCCATCCCTCTGTAGAGCTGCATGGAGTCTGCGTTGACGACTTCGCCGCCGAGACGCTGGGCCAGGAAAACGCCCAGATCGGACTTTCCTGCCGCGGTCGGCCCGACGACGGCGATGACCCGCGGTGCGGGAGCTGCTCTACTCACCGCCCCAGTCTCGCAAACCCCGCGGCGACTTCCCGAACGAGCTACGTGACGCCACACGTCCGGGGTCGTTGCCTGTTGCGAGGTTCCGGCCGCCGGTTTTGAGGATCGGCGACCCGGGAGGCGCAACAGGGCGCACCGGGCGGCGCGGGATTTCGCCCACACGAGTACCGTATGGAGTAGATATGGGCGTTTTTGCACGGTTCCGTAGGAAGTCCAAGGACACGGAAGAGGCGTCCACAGCCGAGGCGGCTGCGGGCACCCCCAAGGCCGAGGCGGAAGCGGCCGGGGCGTCCACCGAGCCCGAGGCCGACAAGAAGGAGGCCAAGGCCGAGGCTGCCGTCGCGGACGAGCCCAAGACCGCTGCCGCGGACGACGCGAAGTCCGGCGAGAAGACCGAGGCGAAGGCAGAAGTGGCGGCCGAGGCCAAGACCGAGTCGGAGTCCGAGAGCAAGGCCGGGGACGAATCGGACGACGCGGAGTCAGCCTCCGGGGAGAACGTGGACATCCCGAAGCAGCAGTCCGCCGAGAAGGCGGCCGACAACGACGAAGCCGACGAAGGCGCCCGCAAGTGACTCCCCCGGCGAGGGAAGGTGACCGATGGGCTTCCTGCAGAACCTGAAGAGCAAGCTCGCCCCGGCGAAGGACAAGGTCGCGGGCCTCGCCCAGCAGCACGGGGACAAGATCGACCAAGGTCTCGACAAGGCCGCGAAGGTGGTCGACGCCAAGACCAAGGGCAAGTACAGCGACAAGATCCAGACGGGGACGGGCAAGGCGAAGGACGCCGTGGACCGCCTCGCCGGGACGCCCGACGAGGGCAAGGACGCGGGTGGCGGGCCCACCCCTCCCACGCCTCCTCCGGCTCCCTGAACCACCGGCTGAATCACTCGTCGGCTCACCGGACGCGTCACGGCGCCGGATCGCCGACTGAGTACGCCGGCCAGGTCACCCGCTGAACGAGTCCGGCGGACGGCCGTGGAGCGCCACCAGCTTCGCGGCCGTCGCCGTGCGTCGGTCGCCCTCGGCCGCGGGCACGGCAGGGTTTCGGGACGGCTCAAGGTTCGGGGACGCTCAAGGTTCTGGGACGGCTCCTCGGTCCGCGTGCGGCTCGGACCGCGCGGGCCGCTACGACCAGGCGGCCACCAGATACCCGACGCCGTACGGAGCGTCCTCGTAGAGCAGCTCGCCGCTCAGGCCCGCACCCTCGGCCGCGCCCGCGAGCACCTGCCACGGCGCCCGCCCCGCCGCCTTCAGTTCACGCGCCAATTCCTCGTCCAGCGTCCTGAGCGCCTCGACGTCCGCGGCACCCAGCGCACGAGCGACCTCCGCGTCGAAGCCGGCCGCCCGCTCGTCGAGATACCCCGGTGCCTTCAGCGTGCGGCACGCGCTGGCGTCGCCCATCACCAGGAGCGCCACGCGGTCGGCCCCCGCTGCGATGTCCCTGCCGGCTCGAATACACCCCTCGGCCTCCAGAGATTCCCCCACCCCGAGACCTTCCAGCGGGGCGGCGGACCACTCCGTACGGTCGAGCAGCCAGGCGGCCACGGCGAGCGACGGCGGAAGGACGTGCTCCGTCACCTTGTCGGCGGAGGGCCCGAGGCGTACGTCAAGGTCCACACCGAAGCCACGGAAGGACCCACGCGCACCCTGCGGATGCGGGCCACGCCCGCTCTCCCCGGCGGGGCCGACCACGACGAGCCGGTCGGCGCGGGCGGCCGCGAGCACCCCGATGGCGTCCGTGCACGCGGCGCGCGCGGCGTCCAGTTCGGGGGCGGCACCCGCGGCCACCTCGGGGACGAGCAGGGGCGGGCAGGGGCAGACGGCTGCGGCGACAAGCATGATCCGCAGCGTAACGCCCGCCGGCGCGCTAGTAGGAGATCGGTCCGGAGTCCCACTCCAGCTCGGAGACCGAGAAGCGGTACGGGAAGGAGCCGCCGGACGAGCCGTCGCCGATCACCATCCAGCCGTCGGCCGTGCGGTAGCGCCGCATCCGTACGGGATGGCGCGGGTGCTTGGGGCGGTACAGGCGGACGAACTCCGCGAACCGCTGCACTGCTTCCTCACGCGTGCCGTCCACCGTGGCCATCAGCTCGAACAGATGCCAAGCCCCCGGCCCCGGAGGGTTCTCCATCATCAGCGCCCAGCGCGCCATCGGCCCATCCCCCGTTGTCCGCCGCTCTCCCCGTACGCGCTCGTCCAGGTCAGTCGCAGCCGCATCCGCTGCCGGAGGCAACCGGCAGCGGCTCGGGGGCGCCGATCTTCGGCAGCCCGAGCATCACGCCCGCGGGCTTCGCGGCCGCCTCGGCGTTGCGCTTCTCCCAGGCGTCGCCCGCGCGCGTGGGGCGCACGTTCAGGACGGGGCCCTCGGCGAGCAGGTGGTGCGGCGCCGCGTACGTGATCTCGACCGTCACGACATCACCGGGGCGGACCTGGGTGTCCGGCTTGGTGAAGTGGACGAGGCGGTTGTCCGGGGCGCGCCCGGAGAGGCGGTGGGTGGAGCCGTCCTTGCGGCCCTCGCCCTCGGCCACCATCAGGTCGAGGGTCCTGCCGACCTGCTTCTTGTTCTCGTCCCAGGCGATCTCCTCCTGGAGGGCGGACAGACGCATGTAGCGCGCCTGCACGACCTCCTTGGGGATCTGCCCCTCCATGGTGGCCGCGGGCGTACCGGGGCGCTTGGAGTACTGGAAGGTGAAGGCGTTGGCGAAGCGGGCCTCGCGGACCACGTGCATCGTCTGCTCGAAGTCCTCCTCGGTCTCCCCGGGGAAGCCGACGATGATGTCGGTGGTGATCGCGGCCTCGGGCATGGCGGCGCGGACCTTCTCGATGATGCCGAGGAAGCGGTCCTGGCGGTACGAGCGGCGCATCGCCTTCAGGATCGGGTCCGAGCCCGACTGGAGCGGCATGTGCAGCTGCGGCATCACGTTCGGCGTCTCGGCCATCGCGGCGATCACGTCGTCGGTGAAGTCGCGCGGGTGCGGGGACGTGAAGCGCACGCGCTCCAGGCCCTCGATCTTCCCGCAGGCCCGCAGGAGCTTGCTGAAGGCCTCGCGGTCACCGATGTCCGAGCCGTACGCGTTCACGTTCTGGCCGAGCAGCGTGATCTCGGAGACGCCCTCGGCGACGAGCGCCTCGATCTCGGCGAGGATGTCACCGGTCCTGCGGTCCTTCTCCTTGCCGCGCAGGGCGGGCACGATGCAGAACGTGCAGGTGTTGTTGCAGCCCACGGAGATGGAGACCCATGCCGCGTACGCGCTCTCGCGGCGCGTGGGCAGCGTCGAGGGGAACGCCTCCAGGGATTCGGCGATCTCGACCTGTGCCTCTTCCTGGACGCGGGCCCGCTCCAGGAGGACCGGCAGCTTGCCGATGTTGTGCGTACCGAAGACCACGTCGACCCAAGGGGCCTTCTTGACGATGGTGTCGCGGTCCTTCTGGGCCAGGCAGCCGCCGACGGCGATCTGCATGCCGGGCCGCTTGGTCTTCATCGGCGCCAGGCGGCCGAGGTTCCCGTACAGACGGTTGTCGGCGTTCTCCCGCACGGCACACGTGTTGAAGACGACCACATCGGCGTCGCCGTCCGAGCCCTCGGGCGCGCGTTCGTATCCGGCCCCCTCCAGGAGACCGGAGAGGCGCTCCGAATCGTGGACGTTCATCTGGCACCCGTAAGTGCGTACCTCGTACGTTCCTTTAACGCCCACTGCCTGTCCCCGGTCGCCGCTGCTCATGTGACAAGGGTAGGCGGTCGCAGGAGTGTCCCCGCCGGGAGCTCGGCCCTGGCCATGGTGGCGAGTGGCCTGGCAGGATCGCGCGCATGCTCACGGCACTCCCCCACCTCAGCAGGCGGCGCGCACTCCAGGGTGCGGCGGCCGCCCTCGTGGTCTTCGGACTCCTGATGTGGTGGCTCGTCCCGGTGGGCGACGACTCTCCGGGGGGCCGGATGACGTTCAGCACAGGCGTGAAGAACGCGGTGTACGAGCGGTACGGCAAGCTCCTGAGGACCGCGGTCTCCCATGACATGCCCAAGGTGGACGTGGAGCTCCTCAACAGCGAGGGGTCGCAGCAGAACGTCGAGCGGGTGGCCACGGGGAAGGCCGACTTCACCATCGCGGCCGCCGACGCCGTGGAGAAGTACCGCCTGGAGGGGCGTGCGGGCGCGGACGGGCTCCGGGGGTGTGCGCGGCTGTACGACGACTACGTGCAGCTCGTCGTCCGGCGCTCGTCGGACATCGACAAGGCGCAGGATCTGCGGGGCAAGAAGGTGGCCGTGGGGCAGCCGCGCTCGGGTGTGCGGCTGATAGCGGACCGGGTGCTCAAGGCCGCCGGCCTCGATCCCGAGAAGGACCTCACGGCGGTGCACGCCGGCATCGACAAGGCGCCCGACCTCCTCAAGAAGGGCGACATCGACGCCTTCTTCTGGTCGGGCGGGCTGCCGACCACCACGGTGCGGGTGCTCTCCGAGGAGTTCGACATCCGCCTCGTCGAGCTCGGCACCCTCGTCGAGGCCCTGCACGAACAGGGCGGGGCCTCCCGCTACTACCGGGCCGCGGTGATGCCCGCCGACGCCTACCCGGCCGCCCAGCAGAACGACGCCGTACCCACCCTGGCCGTGGCGAACCTCCTGGTGACGACCGACCGGGCGGACCCGAAGCTGACCGAGGGGCTGACCCGCACGGTGATCGACAGCCGCGACCACATCGGCGGCAAGGTGCACGCGGCCCAGCTGGTGGACCTGCGGACGGCGCTCTACACGGACCCCCTGGCCCTGCACGAGGGTGCGCGCCGCTACTACCGGTCGGTCAAGCCGTAGCCGTTGCCGTCGCTCGCCGTCGCCGTCAGGCTTGGTGCCCGGGTTCGCCGCGCGGCACCCCGACGGTCACCCGCAGTCCGTGCGGCTCGTGCTGCTCGTACGTGATGAAGCCGCCGCCCGCGGTGAGCAGGGCGCGCGAGATGGACAGGCCGAGGCCGGACCCCTTGACGTTCTGATGGCGATTGCTGCGCCAGAACCGGTCGCCGATGCGCGCGAGCTCGTCCTCCGTGAGGCCGGGGCCGCCGTCCGTGATCACGATGGTCGTCCGCTCACCGCTCCAGGAGACCTCCACCCGCACCTCCTCGCCCTCGGGCGTGAACTTGAGGGCGTTGTCGATCACCGCGTCCAGGGCGCTGGACAGGGCGACCGGGTCGGCCCAGCCGGTGGTCGCCGGGCAGTTGCCCGTCAGCCGCACCCCGCGCTCCTCGGCGAGCGGCCGCCAGGCACCGACCCGTTCGGCCGCGAGCTCCCCGATGTCGGTGAGCTGCAGATCGGCATCGGCGTGCTCGGCCAGGGCGAGGCCCAAGAGGTCGTCGAGCACCTGGGCGAGGCGTTTGCCCTCGGTGCGCACGGAGGCGATCTCCTCGTTCCCCTCGGGCAGTTCGAGGGCGAGCAGTTCGATGCGGAGCAGCAGCGCGGAGAGCGGGTTGCGCAGTTGGTGCGAGGCGTCGGCGACGAAGGCCCGCTGCTGCTCGAGCACGTCCTGGACGTTGTCGGCCATCTCGTTGAACGACCGGGCGAGGCGCCTCAGTTCCGGCGGTCCGCCCGCGGCCGCCACCCTCGACTTCAGCCGGCCCGTGGCGATGTCGTGCGTGGTCGCGTCCAGGACCCGTACCGGGCGCAGCACCCAGCCGGTGAGGCGCAGTGCGGCACCGACCGCGAGAAGCATCGCCGCCAGCTCGCCGGCACCGATGAGCAGCCATCCCTGCAGGGTCTGCGAACGCATGCGTCCGGTGGGCGAGTCGGTGACGACGACAGCGATGACGTCCCCGTCCCTGATCACCGGGGAGGCGACGACGAGCCGGCCGCGCTGCCAGGGCCAGACCTGGCGCGGATCGTGGCTCCCACGGGACCTGAGGGCCTCTTTGAAGGCCTCGCGCACCTCGGCGCCCCTGGGGGGCAGGAACCAGTCCCCGGGGGCGTGAGCCATGGGCTCACCGTCCCGGAAGAAGACGCCCGCCTTGATCCCGTAGACCTCGTGGTAGTAGTCAAGTTCGGTCTGGAGGGTTTCGCGCCGTTCGTCCTTGTCCCGCAGACGCGAGCCCGTGGGACGTTTCGTGACGAACTGCGCGAGTGACGCGAACCGCGCCGTGTCGTCGATCCGGTCGATGACCACCTTCTGCTGCTGCGCCGCCGCCACGCTCACCGCGAGCGGGAAGCCGAGCGCGAGCAGCACACCCGCCATGAGGACGATGAGCAGCGGGAGGAGGCGAGAGCGCACCTGACCTCGCTACTCGCTACGCGGCCGGGGCCACGAGCCGATAGCCCACGCCCCGGACGGTCTCGATCAGGGCCGGCATGTGCAACTTGGAGCGCAGGGAGGCGACATGCACCTCGAGCGTGCGTCCCGTTCCCTCCCAGCTGGTGCGCCACACCTCGCTGATGATCTGTTCCCGGCGGAACACCACGCCGGGCCGCTGCGCGAGGAGCGCGAGCAGATCGAACTCCTTGCGGGTCAGCTGGACCGTCGAACCGTCCACACTGACCTGCCGGGTGGGGAGTTCGATGCGTACGGAACCGAGGCGCAGTTCGCTGTCCGCGGGGCCCGCGGCGGCGCCGGACGGGGGCCGGCGGATGACCGCGTGGATGCGGGCGATGAGCTCCCCGGTGTCGTACGGCTTCACCACGTAGTCATCGGCCCCGAGGTTCAGGCCGTGGATCCGCGAGCGCACGTCGGCACGCGCCGTCACCATGATCACGGGCGTCGATCCGCGCTTCCGGATCTTTCCGCACACCTCGTAGCCGTCCTGATCGGGCAGCCCCAGGTCGAGGAGAACGACTCCGAAGGGTGCCGTTTCGCCGGGCAGCAGGGCTTGCAGCGCTTCCTCGCCGCTGCGGGCGTGCACGACGTCGAAGCCGTGCCTGGCCAGGACCGCGGACAGGGCGGCGGCCACATGATCGTCGTCCTCGACGAGGAGCAGTCTCATACAGGCCCCCTCCGGTTCATCGGTCGTTCGGTCCGCGCTCGCCGATGGCCGGTACGCGCGCGTGCACAGGCACCAAGGCATCCACGCCGATGGATAAGGACCGCGTCAAGTGCGTTCGGGTCACGGGCACGTTCCGTTATGTAGCCGGTACGCACGCGCGGCGTCCCCTTCACGCGGAGTGTCCGGTTGCGGCCGGATCGTTATGCTCAATTTCCCCTCAGATGTAATGACGCTGGTCGCACCGGGTTATTACTGTCCTCCCAACCGAGGAGGATGGAGCAACAACCCGTGACCGAAGTTTCGGTGACCAAGGACGCCATACCGCCCGGGGCGGACGACCTGGTCGTGCTGAAGAACGTCAACAAGCACTTCGGCGCTCTGCACGTCCTCCAGGACATCGACCTGACCATCACCCGCGGTGAGGTCGTCGTCGTGATCGGCCCCTCCGGGTCGGGCAAGTCGACACTGTGCCGCGCCATCAACCGCCTGGAGACGGTCGAGTCGGGAGACATCTCGATCGACGGCAAGCCGCTGCCCCAGGAGGGCAAGGAACTCGCCAAGCTCCGTGCGGACGTGGGAATGGTCTTCCAGTCCTTCAACCTTTTCGCGCACAAGACCGTGCTCGAGAACGTGATGCTGGGCCAGATCAAGGTGCGCAAGACGTCGAAGGCGGAAGCCGAGACGAAGGCGCGCGGCCTCCTGGACCGTGTGGGTGTCGCCACCCAGGCCGACAAGTACCCCGCGCAGCTCTCCGGCGGCCAGCAGCAACGTGTGGCGATCGCCCGCGCGTTGGCGATGGACCCCAAGGTCATGCTCTTCGACGAGCCCACGTCGGCGCTCGACCCCGAGATGATCAACGAGGTCCTGGAAGTCATGCAGCAGCTCGCGCGTGACGGCATGACCATGGTCGTCGTCACCCACGAGATGGGCTTCGCCCGCTCCGCGGCCAACCGCGTCGTCTTCATGGCGGACGGCCGCATCGTCGAAGAGGCCGTGCCGGACCAGTTCTTCAGCAACCCGCGCAGCGACCGGGCCAAGGACTTCCTGTCGAAGATTCTTCACCACTGACGCACAGCTCCCCGTGCGTCTCACCACTCTTCTGCCGAAACAAAGGATGTTCACCATGAAGGCTCGCAAGGTCACCGCGGCTGCTGCCGCCGTACTCGCGCTCTCCGTCACCGCCACGGCTTGCGGCGGCTCGGACGACAAGGACGACAAGGGTTCCGGCGGCGGCAAGAAGATCGCCATCGGCATCAAGTTCGACCAGCCGGGCATCGGCCTGAAGACGCCGGACGGCTACACGGGATTCGACGTCGATGTCGCGACCTACGTCGCCAAGGAGCTCGGCTACGAGGCCGGAGACATCGAGTGGAAGGAAACCCCCAGCGCGGACCGCGAGACCGCACTGCAGCGTGGTGACGTGAAGTTCATCGCGGCGTCGTACTCCATCAACGACGAGCGCAAGAAGAAGGTCGACTTCGCGGGACCGTACCTCCTTGCCCACCAGGACCTCCTGGTCCGGTCCGATGACAAGATCACCAAGGGTACGGACCTCAACGGCAAGAAGCTCTGCTCGGTCACCGGCTCCACCTCGGCGCAGAACGTCAAGAAGGAGATCGCGCCGAAGGCCCAGCTGCGTGAGTACGGCACCTACTCCGAGTGCATCGACGGACTTGGCAGCGGCGCCGTCGACGCGCTGACCACGGACGACTCGATCCTCGCCGGTTACGCCGCGCAGGAGCAGTACAAGGGCAAGTACAAGCTCGCCGGCCTGAAGCTGACCAACGAGAACTACGGCATCGGCCTCAAGAAGGGCGACTCCGCCCTCCAGAAGAAGATCGACGCCGCCCTGACCAAGATGGTCGAGGACAAGTCCTGGGACGAGGCCGTGAAGAAGAACTTCGGCCCGGCCAACTACAAGAACGAGCCCGCCCCGAAGATCGGCGACATCGTCAAGTGACCCCGCGGGGGCGGCTTCTGAAGCCGGTCCACTGACAGGGCAGACGCCGGTACGCCGCCGCCGGAGCGCGGCGGCGTACCTCGCCATCACCACATGCGAGAGCGCGGGAGATCGTGTTCGACTTTCTTGAAGACTACGACTTGCTCGAGGCCTTCTGGATGACGGTGAAGCTCACCGTCTTCGCAGGCATCGGTTCCATGGTCTGGGGCACTTTGCTGGCCGCCATGCGCGTCAGCCCGGTTCCGGTCATGCGCTGGTTCGGCACCGCATACGTCAACATCGTGCGGAACATCCCGCTGACCGTCATCATCGTGTTCAGCTCGCTCGGGCTCGCCGACGTCTTCGGCATCACCCTGGGCGCGGCCAACGACTTCGACCTCCTGGGCTTCCGTCTTGCGGTTCTGGGCCTCGGCGCCTACACGGCAGCTTTCGTGTGCGAGGCGGTGCGGTCCGGAATCAACACCGTGCCGCTCGGTCAGGCGGAAGCGGCACGTGCCCTCGGCCTGAGCTTCAGCCAGGTCCTCGGCCTCATCGTGCTGCCGCAGGCCTTCCGCTCCGTGATCGGCCCCCTCACCAACGTATTGATCGCCCTGACGAAGAACACCACGGTCGCGGCGGCCATCGGCGTGGCGGAGGCGGCTCTGCTGATGAAGGAAATGATCGAGAATGAGGCGCAGTTGTTCCTCATCGCCGCGATTTTCGCGCTTGGATTCGTGGTGCTGACCCTGCCGACGGGCCTGATACTCGGGTGGCTCGGCAAGCGTCTGGCGGTGAAGCGATGACCTCCGTCCTCTACGACGCACCCGGGCCGCGCGCCAAACGGCGCAATGTCCTTCTCTCCCTGCTCTTCCTCGTCCTCATGCTTCTGGGCCTCTGGTGGGCCTGGGGCATGATGTCCGACAAGGGGCAGCTGGAATGGGCCAAATGGGAGCCTTGGCTCGCTGACTCCGAGTCATGGACGACGTACCTGCTGCCGGGCCTCGCGAACACGCTGAAGGCCGCCGGCCTCTCCATGCTGATCGCCCTTCCACTGGGCGCGCTCTTCGGTATCGCACGGCTCTCCGACCACAGGTGGGTCAGGATTCCCGCCGGTGCCGTCGTCGAGTTCTTCCGGGCGATCCCGGTCCTGATCCTGATGGTCTTCGCCAACCAGTTCTACGCGGTGTCCACCGGCATCAGCACCGAAGCACGCCCGATGTACGCGGTGGTCACCGGTCTGGTGCTCTACAACGCCTCCGTGCTCGCCGAGATCGTGCGCGCGGGCATCCTGTCGCTGCCCAGGGGCCAGACGGAGGCCGCCAAGGCGATCGGCCTGCGCAAGGGCCAGACGATGACGAGCGTGCTGCTTCCGCAGTCCGTGACCGCGATGCTACCGGCGCTGGTCAGCCAGCTCGTCGTCATCGTGAAGGACACCGCGCTCGGCGGGGCGATGCTCAACTTCACCGAGCTGCTCAACGCCCGGAAGACGGCGGCGTCGTTCTACGGCAGCGTCATCCCCAGCTTCATCGTGGTCGCGGTGATCTTCATCGTGCTGAACCTGCTGCTCACCAGCCTGGCTTCCTGGCTGGAGCGCCGCATGCGCCGCTCCAAGAAGAGCACGGGGGCCGTGGTGGGCCCCGAGGCGCTCGAGAACCTGGAGACGATCGGCCCCAAGACGGTCCGGGCGCCGGACCATGGTTACGGGGACAACAGCGCAGGCGCAGGCTGACTCGACCCCACCAGCCACCAGCACGACAGACACACTGCACAGGAGGCAGCGGCCATGAGGCCGCTGCCTCCTGTATTTACGGCGCCTCCTCCCGACGTCGTCACTTGACGCAAGCACCGGCAATGGGTTGCATACGTTCTGTGATCGTGCACCGGGCTCCAACTGCCAGTTCCTGTACGTACGTCCAGCGCTCCCGGGCCCTTGCGGCGGGAGGGTGCGCACCGTGGACCCGGTGATCGTCGTCGGCGCGGGCCCCGTGGGGCTCACGCTCGCCCTGGCTCTCGCGCGTCACTCCGTACCCACCGTCGTGCTCGACGAAGGCCCCGGCAAGGACGAGCAGCGGCCCGCGCGGACCGTCATCCTGCGGGATGACACCGCGGCCCTCATGGAGCGGCTCACCGGTCACTCGTTCGGTGGCCAGGAGTCGGGCGCGCGGTGGGACGGCTGGCGTTCCCTGCGCCGCAAGCAGCTGATGCGGGAGCTCACGTTCAGTGATGAGGTACCGGCCCCCCTCCATGTGCCCCAGCACGCCCTGACCGGCGCCCTGCGCGCGGCCATCGCCGAGGAACGCCTCGTCAAGGTGGCGGTGGAGAGCAAGCTCGACTCCCTGGAACAGGACGCGGACGGGCTGACCGCCCACACCCGTGGCCCCAAGGACACATGGTGGCGCGGCAGTTATCTGGTGGGCTGCGACGGGCCACGGTCCACCGTGCGCAAGCTCCTCGACGTCCGCTTCCCGGGGCGTACGGCCGTCGAGCGACACGCCGTGGCCGCGCTGCGCACGGAACTTCCCGGGCCCGGCCAGGCGTTGTTGCACCGGATGCCTCCGTGGCGGCACGGAGGCGCCGAGGTGACGGGGCGTCCGCTCGCCGGCGGAGTGTGGCGGCTCGACTGGCTGCTGCCGCCGCGCGGTGAGCTCGTGACGCCGGACGCGCTCGTGGTGCGTATCCGCGAGACCCTCGCGGGCTGGTGCGGCGGCTCCACCCCGCCCTACGAACTGCTGGACACCGGTGTGCACACCGTCCACCACCGACTGGCCCGCCGGTGGCGAGTCGGCCGTGCCTTCCTCGCGGGCGACGCCGCGCACCTGCTCGGCGCGCTCGGTACGCAAGGGCTCGACGAAGGACTGCGGGACGCGGACAACCTCGCCTGGAAGCTGGCGTTGGCCTGGCACCACGGGTCGCACGACGCCCTGCTCAACAGCTATCAGGCCGAGCGGCGGGCCGGTGTCGCCGCACGCCTGCGAGCCGCCGACCAGGCGCTGCCGATACTGCGGGGCGGCAAAGGCCTGCGCGCGTACGTTCCGGGGTCAGCACGCGGGCACGACACGCTCCTCACCGACGGGCACGTGGGACGCGGGCCCCTCGGCGCACCCGCGTCGTACGCGGACTCTCCGCTGGCACCTCCGCCTTCCGAGTCCGAGGTGGCCGTGGGCACGGAACCGGGGTCACCCGTGGCCGATGTGCCGGTGACGGCTCCCGACGGGTCCTTCGTGCAGTTGCGCGACCGGCTCGGCGCGAACCAGTTCCTCGTCGTCCTTGTCGCGCCCGGCACGGTGGTGTGGGAGCGGCGGCACTGGATGACGGCCGGGATCATGCCCCGGCTCGCGGCCGCCGTCACGGCGCTGCCGCACCCGGCGGAACTGCTGGTCGCGGAGAGTTACCCCGGAGCCCCCGCGCACTCGGTGCTCCTCATCCGCCCCGACGGTCATCTGGTCACGGCACTCACCGGAGTGCGCCCCGCCGAGCTCTACACGGCGGCCGAGACGGCCCTGGGCGGAGCGTCCCCGAAGCGGCGTGCGGACAGCGCGGACGCCACGGAGAAGGCGGCGAGCGGGACACCTGCGGGGCGCCCGACCACACAGTGAGAAGGAGTTGACCGGCACGTAGCGTCATGGTCTACTCCGAAACGTGACCGACACCGATGTGCGCCTGTGGCGGAGGGTCCATATGGACCTCGTCCGCTATGCGGGCTGCGTGTGTCGTCCGTCCTGCTGAATTCGCCGCTTCCTTCTCTGCGCGCCCTCTTCTTGGCGCGCGCTTCCGCGAACCTCCAGGACGGTCCCCGTGTCTGCTTCTGTCTCTGCTCCTGCCCCTGTATCCACCCCTCGTGCGTCTGCCGCCCATGCCTCCACGGCGGGGTCCGCGTCCCCGCCCACCGCCGCCGAGCTCCTCGAGTTCGTACGCAGGAGCGCCGCCGATGCCGAGCTCATCGCGTCACTTCCGCTGGACCCCGAGGGGCGTACCTGGGTGCGTCTCGAAGGGCCCGGCGGCAGCGAGGCCTGGCTGATCGGCTGGCCGCCCGGCACCGGCACCGGATGGCATGACCACGCGGAGTCGGTGGGTGCCTTCTTCACGGCTGCCGGCACCCTCAAGGAGAACGCGCTCGCGGCCCGGCTGCCCACCGACGGCTGGAAGACCCTGGAGCTGTCCGAAGGGGTCGATCGTGAGCGGGAGTTGACGGCCGGCAAGGGCAGGGCATTCGGCCAGAACCACGTGCACGAGGTGCTGAACGAGTCCACGGGCGAGCACGCCATCTCCGTGCATGCCTACTATCCGCCGCTGCCGCGCATCCGCCGCTACAGCCGCACGGGGGCGGTCCTGCGCCTGGAGTCCGTGGAACGCCCGGAGGACTGGCAGTGAGCGAGCACCCCACCGGTGAACGTCCGGGCACCGACGCGTACCCCGTCACCGACCCGCACCCCGTCACCGGCGAATCTCCCGTCGGGATCGACACACTGCTGGAGCGCGTGCGTCTCGACCTCGACCGGGTCACTGCGGAGGAGGCGCGGGACACCGCGGCCGCGGGAGGACTCCTGGTCGACATCCGGTACGCCGCCCTGCGCGAGCGCGACGGCTTGATCCCCGGGGCCCTCGTCGTCGAGCGCAACGAACTGGAGTGGCGCCTGGACCCGCAGGGCAGCCACCGTGCCGCAGAGGCCACGGGCCACGACCTGCGGGTCGTCGTGATCTGCAACGAGGGCTACGCGTCGAGCCTCGCGGCCGTCTCCCTGCGGCAGTTGGGGCTGCGCCACGCGACCGACCTCATCGGCGGGTTCCAGGCGTGGAAGGCCGCCGGGCTTCCGGTCGCGGGCTGAGCACGCGCGTGGGCGCCCCTCACCAGGTCCGGTAAGGGGCGCCCACTATGGCGTCTCACCACTTACTCACTGCTTCTTGGCGGCCCCCCGCCTACTCCTTGGCCGTCGCCACCGTGACGGGGCGGGGCCGGAGAGCGGCGCGGCCCGGGAGTGCGGTCGCGGTGAGGGCGAGCAGAGCCGCGACGGCCACCACGGAGACGTACACCAAGGGGGCGATGGAGGGCGCGGCGCTGCCGGTCATGCCGATGCTGAAAGCGGTCAGGACGGCGAGCGCGATGCCGCTTCCCAGGGCCGTGCCGATGAGCAGGACGGACAGCGCCTCGGTGCGCAGCATGCGCAGGACCTGGCGGCGGCTCGCACCCACCAGTCGCAGCATCGCGAACTCGCGGATGCGCTCGGAGACCGACATGGCGAGGGTGTTGACGACGGCGATCGCGGTGAAGGCCAGGATGAGGCCCATCGCCAGGTAGTTCACCTCGGCGTTCTCCTGCTGCCGCTCGGCCTGAAGGTTGTCGACGGCGGCCGGGGCGAGAACTCGCACACCCGGGAACTTCGCGACGCCTGCCGCGAGTTGTTCCTGTGTACGGTCGCTCTTGATCAGGACCGTGGCGGCGAGCGGGTTGTCGACGTGGCGGGCGACCAGGTCGTGGGCCATGGTCAGATCGCCGAACCCGAGCCCGCGCGCGTACACGGCGCTGACCTTGAGCCTGGTCTTCGTGCCGTCGCCGAGCGTGAGCTTCAGGCTGCTGCCGGGCCGCAGGCCGAGCTGGTCGGCGGCCAGTTCGCTGACGGCGACGCTGCCCGCGCCGAAGCCGCGCAGGGATCCGGCGGTCACGTCCGGGTCCCAGGTACGGGTGAGACCGGCCGTGCTGACGCCCTGCGCCGGGTACTTGTCGAGCCCTACGCGCACGGTGGTGCGTACGACCTCGGTGGCGGCGTCGACGCCCTCGGTCGTACGCAGCTTCCGCGCGACCTCGGCGGGGACGCCCGGCCCTTGCGCCGCCAGGACCCAGTCGGCGCGGATGCCCTCGCGGGCCTGCGCACGGGCCGCGTCGCCGAGGGTGGGCTGGACGAACAGGACGGTGCAGGTCATGCCGGTGAGGAGGGCGAGCGGGGTGACGGCCGCCGCCATCCGGGCCGCGTTGCCGCGAAGGTTGGCGTGCGCGAGGCGGGCGCCGGGGCCGGTGAGCCGCAACGGCCCGCGGAGCACGGCAGCCCCGGCCCTGACCAGGAGCGGACCGAGCAGCGCGACGGCGGTGGAGAGGACCACCACGGTCAGGAACGTCACGGGAGTCGAGGCGGGCTCGGTGCGCAGCACGCTGAGCACGGCGACCAGCACGGCGCCCGCGGCGAGGACGAGGGCACCCGCGACTATGCGGCTCCACGGCGGCCGGGCGCGCTCGACACGTGCTTCGGCGAGGGCTTCGGCCGGGCGGATACGGGCGATGCGGCGGGCCGAGAGGCGGGCGGCGGCCCAGGCCCCGAGCAGCGTCGCCGCCACGGCGGCGAGGAGCGGGAAGACGCTGACGGTCCGCTCCAAGGTGGCGGGGACGGCTCCCATGTCCACGAACCTGCCGTGCAGCCAGCCGCCGAGCGGGATCCCGGCGAGCGATCCGATGACGCCCGCGGCCGCCCCGACGATCAGGGCCTCTCGGCCGAGGAGCCCCCGGATCTGCTTCGGGGTGGCGGCGATGGCGCGGAGCAGGGCGAGTTCGCGGTGGCGCTGCTGCACGGAGAGGGCAAAGGTGCCGACGACCACCAGGACAGCGACGAGGAGGGAGGTCCCGCCCATCGCACCGCCCATGCTGACCAGCTTGATGCGAGCGCCCGCCGCGTCGAGGAACTCCACGGGGCCGCGGTCGTCGCCGGTGCTCACCTGCGCTTGCGTACCGGCGAGGGCGTCTGCGACCGCCTCCTTGAGTTCCCTCGTCCCGGTGCCGTCGGCCGGCATGACGCCGAGGGTGGTGATCTTCCCGGGGTGCGCGGCGAGCCGCTCGGCCTCCTTGGAGGAGAAGAAGAGCGACGTCTGGTGAGCGAGGGCGCCTTCGGAGGGGGCGGCCACACCGGTGATGCGGTAGGCGCGCGGGGCTTGTGTCGACTGGACGGTGAGGCGGTCACCGGTCTTGAGCCGGGCGCGCCCGGCGAGGCCGCTGTCGACGACGAGGTCCCCGGCGGCGCGCGGGGCCTTTCCGTCGACGAGACGGAAGGGGGTCAGCGCTGCCGACTCCCAGGCGTGGCCGTACGCGGGCTTGTCGGTGAGGTCACCGGCTGTGGCAGTCAACGGCGTGGCGAGGAAGGTGAGTTCGGGGACGACTTTGCCGACTCCCCGTACTCCCTTGAGCCTGTCCGCGATGCCGTCCGACAGCCAGGCCCGCTCGGCGATCGGCTTGGCCTTGTGCTTGACCTTGGTCTTGCCCTTCTTGTGCTTGACCGTGGTCTGGTGGACGTTCTGGTCCGCGGAGACGACCACGGGGGCCGCGGCGTAGCGCTCGGTGTGGATGGTGCCGCGCAGGCCTGTCTCCAGGAGGGTGCCGCAGGCCGTGATGAGCGCGGCGGCGCACATCAGTGCCAGGAAGGCGCCGAGGAATCCACCCTTGCGGTCTCGGACCGTCTGCAGTGCGTAGCGCAGCATCATGATGTCGCCTCGGGCTCGGAGGGGGAGGAAGAAGGGCTGGAGGAAGAGGGAGCGGAGGAAGTGGGGACGGAGGAAGTGGGGACGGAGGAGCGGGCGGAACGGGCAGGCGCGGGCGCGGGCGGCGCGGGCGCGGGCGGCGCGTCGGTGGGTGCGGGCGCCGGAAAGGCCAGGAGCCGTGTGAGGACGGTGCGGGCGTCGGCCGGGGTCTCGGCGTCGGTGCGTTTGTACCGGTTGAGCAGGGCGATGTACTCCTCGAAGAACTCGCGCAGTTCGGGAAGCGTCAGCCGGATCGTGCCGCGCGAGTACGGAAACGCGTCGGCCCACTCACCGAGTCCGGCGCCTTCGGTGTCACAGGCCTCTCGCTGCACCTGCTCGAAGAGCTCCAGGTCGGCGGCGTAGGAGAGATGGTTCAGCTCGTCCATGACGAGCCGCGTCTCGGCGTTCTGCTTGCTGCGGGGCAAAAAGCGCCGGTCGCCCGGGATCGCGCGCCACCAGCGTTCGCGGCCGTGACCCGTACCGGCGGTCTCCTCGACGAAGCCGTAGCGGGCGAGCTCACGCAGGTGGTAGCTGGTGGCGCCGGTGTTGAGGCCGAGGGCCCTGGCGAGCGTCGCCGAAGTGGCCGGGCCGTGCACGGTGAGGTGCTGCAGCATCTGCTGGCGTCGGGGCTGCGCGAGTGCCTTGAGGACGCTGAGGTCGTTCAGCTCCTCCGGGGCGCCGCCGGTCGTGCCGGTTTCCTTTGCCATGCGTACACAGTCGTCTGTGCACAGGTTCCTTTGCAGTGCGGTGGACCGGCGTCTTCGGTGGGGGGTTAACCCCACCCTGCACGTACGCAAGGGCAGTTGACGTGGGCGTTACGGGGGCTCCAGAACGTGCGGCAGCCCCACGAAGAGCCCGCCACGGAACGCGAAAGGGCCGGGCCACGGTGTCGCACCGCGCTGCCCGGCCCTGACCTGGGCCCCACCCCCGTGAGGGCCCTGGTCGGCTCAGTCCCCGTCGTACCCCAAGTCCCCCGCGTCCTCGCCCTCTTCCTCGATGGCCTGCCGGACGATCCGGAGCGCCAGGCCTTGCGAGTAGCCCTTGCGGGCGAGCATGCCCGCAAGGCGGCGCAGTCGCTTGTCACGGTCGAGGCCCCGGGTGGCGCGGAGCTTGCGGGCGACCAACTCGCGTGCGGTCGCCTCCTCCTGCTCCGAGTCGAGCTGCCCGACGGCTTCCTCGATCAGCGTGGCGTCCACGCCCTTCGTACGCAGCTCCTGCGCGAGCGCCCGTCGGGCCAGACCCCGGCCGTGGTGCCGGGATTCCACCCACGCGCCCGCGAAGGCACCGTCGTTGATCAGGCCGACCTCTTCGAAGCGGGTCAGCACCTCATCGGCCACGTCATCCGGGATCTCCCGCTTGTGCAGCGCGTCCGCCAGCTGTTTGCGCGTGCGCGGCGTCCCGGTGAGCAGCCGCAGACAGATCGCCCGCGCCTTCTCGGCCGGATCCGTCGGCGGCGGCTCCCCCTTCTCGGCCCTCGACGAGGAAGGGGGGCCGCTGTCCTGTGCACCACCTCGGCCTTCGCCGAAGCCGCCACGCCGTCGGCGACCTCGCCGGCCGCCGCCCCCGCGGGCGCCGGTGTCGTCACCCTCCTGGTCGGCGCCATCCCGATCCACACCGTCCGCGAGGCCTCGGCCCGCGGGGTCGGTGTGGTACTCGGGAGTGATCTGGTCCGCCCAGTCCGTGCGCCGCGTCATGGATCAGCTCTTGGCCGCGGCGGCCTTGGGCTTGGTGGCCTTGGTCGCCGGCGCGGGCACCGTCTTGGCCGCGTCCTCGGCCGTCGCGCCCGCGGCGTCCTTGCCGGGCTCCTCGGCCTTCGGCTCGTCGTCCTTCGGCTTCACGCCGACGCCCAGCTTCTCCTTGATCTTCCGCTCGATCTCGTTGGCGAGGTCGGGGTTGTCCTTGAGGAAGTTGCGGGCGTTCTCCTTGCCCTGGCCGAGCTGGTCGCCCTCGTACGTGTACCAGGCGCCCGCCTTGCGGACGAAGCCGTTCTCCACGCCCATGTCGATCAGGCCGCCCTCGCGGCTGATGCCCTGGCCGTAGAGGATGTCGAACTCGGCCTGCTTGAAGGGCGGCGCGACCTTGTTCTTGACGACCTTGACGCGGGTACGGTTGCCGACCGCGTCCGTGCCGTCCTTCAGGGTCTCGATCCGGCGGATGTCGAGCCGCACCGAGGCGTAGAACTTCAGCGCGCGGCCACCGGTCGTGGTCTCCGGCGAGCCGAACATCACGCCGATCTTCTCGCGGAGCTGGTTGATGAAGATCGCGGTCGTCTTGGACTGGTTGAGCGCGCTGGTGATCTTCCGGAGCGCCTGGCTCATCAGACGGGCCTGCAGACCCACGTGGGAGTCGCCCATCTCGCCCTCGATCTCCGCGCGCGGCACCAGGGCCGCGACGGAGTCGATGACGATGAGGTCGAGCGCGCCGGAGCGGACCAGCATGTCGACGATCTCCAGAGCCTGCTCGCCGTTGTCCGGCTGGGACAGGATCAGGTTGTCGATGTCGACGCCCAGCTTCTTCGCGTACTCGGGGTCGAGTGCGTGCTCGGCGTCCACGAAGGCGACGGCGCCGCCCGCGCGCTGTGCGTTCGCCACGGCGTGCAGCGTCAGCGTCGTCTTACCGGAGGACTCCGGTCCGTACACCTCCACCACACGGCCGCGCGGGATGCCGCCGACGCCGAGCGCGACGTCGAGCGCGGTCGATCCCGTGGGGATGACCTCGATGGGGTCGTTCGGCCGCTCGCCCATGCGCATCACTGCGCCCTTGCCGAATTGCCGTTCAATCTGTGCGAGCGCGGCTTCGAGCGCCTTCTCGCGGTCGGTTCCTGCCATGGGTTCCACCCGATTTGCTTGTGTCGATCGCTTCACGTCAATGACGCTAGCGCCTGCCACTGACAATCCGCCCCGACGCCCGTCCGGCCTGTGGATAACTCGAGGCGATCGCCCCGCCGGAATCCGCCGGAGCCCCAGGGATCCCCCCGTGAAAACCCCGGGAAAACGCCGCCAGGCAACCTATAAGAATGGATGTTCGATTTTGGTGTCAAGCGCACCACGCGGGTCCCACCGAGAGTACGGAAGGGCTCCGTCCGCCGGGCGGACCCCGGCACCCGGGCGGTTCCCGGAGCTACCGACGCTCGCCCGGGCCCGGCTCCCGGCCAGGCCCCGAAGCGGGGTCGGGGCTGGCTCCCGAAGCCTCCTCGGCGGCGATCTCGGCCTCCGATCTCCCGCCCGGATGGTTCGGCCCACGCAGCGCGCGCCGCATGCGCGTGAGGAGGGACGCTCCGCCCTTGCGCCGGTGTCCGTGGACGCGCGGGTCGTCCGTGACGTCGTACCGCTTCACGTACGCGCCCAGGAAGGCCTGCAGGGTCGCGATCGCCGGGATGGAGATCAGGGCGCCGACCGCGCCCAGGAGTGCCGTGCCCGCGATGACCGACCCGAAGGCGACGGCCGGGTGGATGTCCACGCTCTTGGCGGTGAGCTTGGGCTGCAGGACGTAGTTCTCGAACTGCTGGTAGACCACGACGAAGATCAGCACCCACAGCGCGTACCAGGGGTCGACCGTGAAGGCGATCAACATCGGCAGCGCGCCCGCCAGATACGTGCCGATGGTCGGGATGAACTGCGAGACCAGGCCGACCCACACGGCGAGCACGGGCGCGTACGGCACGCCCAGGGCCTGCAGCAGGACGTAGTGCGCGACTCCGGAGATCAGCGCCATCAGACCGCGTGAGTAGAGATAGCCGCCGGTTTTGTCGACCGCGATCTCCCAGGCGCGGAGCACCTCGGCCTGGCGGGCGGGCGGCAGCACCGAACAGAGGGCACGCCGCAGCCGGGGGCCGTCGGCCGCGAAGTAGAACGAGAACAGCAGGACCGTCAGGAGCTGGAAGAGGCCCCCGAGGACCTGCGCCGACACGTCCAGGACGCCGCTGGCGCTGTTCTGCACGTACTTCTGCAGCCAGTCCGAGTGGACCAGGCTGTCCTGGATCTCGACCCGGGAGAGCTCCGTGTGGAACGTCTGGTTGATCCAGCTGATGACGTCGTCGAGGTACTCGGGGAAGTCCTCGACCATGTCCACGATCTGGCCCGCGAGCATCGACCCCATGAGCGTGATGAAGCCCGCGCTCGCGATCAGGACACCGAGGAAGACCAGGAAGGTGGCGAAGCCCCTGCGCAGCCCGCGCGCGGCCATCCAGCTCACCGCCGGCTCCACCGCGAGCGCGAGGAAGAACGCGATCAGGATGTTGATCAACAGCCCGGTCAGCTGATGGAAGGCCCAACTGCCCAGCTGGAAACAGGCGATGAGCGCGAGGGCGAGCACCATGGCGCGCGGCAGCCAGCGCGGCATGCCGGCGGCCCGCCCGGTCTCCGCCCCGTTCGGGGGCTGTGCGGGCGGCGTCGTGCCGAGTGGAGCTACGTCCTGAGTGACCTGCGCGGTCTCGTCTGTCGATGCCACGGGGTCAGTCTCGCCCACGCCGACGACATTCAGCCGCCGCCCCCGCATCTTCGCGCCCCCGGCTCTCTCGAGGGGACGCGGAAGAACGGGGAAGTATCCCGACGTCAGCGCTTTTCGGACGGTACGTCCATGGCCGAGCACACGGCGCGCCAGACGTCCTTGGCGTCCCAGCCCGCGTCCAGTGCCTGATGCACCGTGCGTCCGCCGAGCTCGGCCATGACGTGATCGCGGGCGAACGAGTCGGCGTACCCCTGTCCGAAGTGGTCCGCCATCCGCTCCCAGAAAATCGTCAACCGCATGCCCTCAGTATCGCTCCCTTGAGAGTGCAGCCGGACGCAGGGGGATCGCCGAAGGCGCTTTCCGGCCTACGGTCTGTGCATGGCCGAAACCGGAGCATCCCCGCACGCCGCGTCCTCGCCGGTCGCACGCGCCGAGCACTTCGTCTGGCTCACCGCGCGTGTCCTCGAGCAGCGGCGGTTCGCGTACCACTTCCTGAGCGGCACGGGCGGCGGTGCCGGTCCGTCGGCCGACGCGGTCGAGACCGCGCTCGCCGCGTACGCCACCGGTGACTGCGGGTACGGATACGCGCTCGAACCGGACTTGCGCGGCCCCGTCAGCCAGCCCCTGCACACCGGGCACGCGCTGCGCGTCCTGGACTCGATCGGACGCTGCGGCGGGCAGCGGGTGGAGCGCGTGTGCCGCTATCTGACGTCGGTGTCGACGTCGGACGGTGCCCTCCCGGCGATCCGTCCCAGCCAACGCGCTTATCCCTCGGCGCCGTTCGTGCCCGTGCCGGACGACCCGCCGAGCGAACTCCTCGCCACCGGCCCCGTGGTGGGCCTGTTGCACCGCAACGATGTCTGGCACGCCTGGCTGTTCAGGGCCACCGACTTCTGCTGGGCCGCCGTGGAGTCCCTGGAGAAGTCCCATCCGTACGAGATCCAGGCCGCCGTCGCCTTCCTCGACGGGGCACCCGACCGCCCGCGCGCGCAGGCCGCAGCCAACCGGCTCGGCAGGATCGCGCGGGAGCAGCAGCTCGTGGCGCTCGACCCCGAGCGTTTGGACGCGTACCCCGTGGCACCGGGCTACGCACCGGGTGAGCACCACTTCGCGCACGACTACGCCAGGAATCCCGAGTCGCTCGCGCGCGCGTGGTTCACCGAAGAGGAGATGGCACGCTCTCTGGACCACCTTGAGCGGGAGCAGCAGGAGGACGGCGGCTGGCCGATCCGATGGCGGCAGTGGGCACAGGCCGGCACCCTCGAAGCCCGCCCGATCGTCACCATCGAGGCGCTGCGCACCCTACGGGCGTATGGACGGGCCATCGTCTGACGGGGCCTCCTCGGCCTCCCTCAGCAGCAGCGCCGCGATGGCGAGCGCCGTGCCGCGCGGTGCCGACAGGTCGAGGCCGGTGCGCTCGCCGATCTTCGCGAGGCGGTTGTCGACGGTGTTGGGGTGCAGGCCGAGGGCGGCGGCGGTCGCCCTGCGCTCCTGCTGATGGCCCAGATGGGTGCGCAGCGTCTGCAGCAGCTCGGGCCGGTCGGCCACCGGGTCGAGCAGTGCGGAGATGAGGTGGCTGCTCTCGTTGCGTCGGGAGAGGTGGTACTCGAGGAGTACGTCCTCCATGCGGTGCAGTCCCGGAGCCAGGCCGCACGCGCGCGTGACGCGCAGTATCTCGGTCGCGGTACGCGCCGCGTCGGTCACCGCCTCGGGCCCGGCGGCGTCCACGGCGGCCACGCGTACGGGGAGACCGCAGGCCTTGCTGAGCCGGCGCGGCAGGTCCTCGGGAGGCCGGCACTCCTGGGGCACGACGACCCGTCCGCCATCGGCCTCAAGGAAGGCGAGCACCTCCACCTCGAAGGCGTGGTCCAGGGTGGTCTGCACACGTCGCAGGCGCCGACGTACCGCAACGGGCCCCTCGGTCGGCGTCCCGTCGAAACCGACCGCCAGGACGAGCAGGGGCCCCGCAAGGTTCAGTTGGCCGAGCAGCGCGTGGCCGGGAGGCACCATTCCGTCGAGCAGACCCCGGATCAGGGAGCTGCGCTGGGCGCGCTGCTCGGCCTCCAGCGCGGAACGCTCGTCCAGGTAGGTCTCCGCCACGGTCCCGACGATGGACGGGTGCGACTGCAGGAGTACGTCCACGAGCTCGACCAGGGCCGCCTCCTCTCCGGGACGGGCCTCGTCGCGCAGCGCCTGCCACAGGACGTACACCCCCAGGGCGTGCGTACGCAGCAAGAGGTGCAGCGGCATGCCCTCTTCCGCACGCTGGGCGGCCCGCTCGCGGAAGAGGCGGTGGCTGCCGGGCCGGTCGGTGACGCGCCGCAGGAAGAGACGCACTCCGTGGCGTGCGGTCGCGGCTATCTCCAGGTCCTTCACGTCGTCGGGCAGCTCCGCGTAACCGGGGAGCTCCTCGAACGACTCGCGGGCCATCCTGCGGGCCAGTTCATTGACCCGGGGCTCGCAGCGCGCCGCGAGTGATCTCGCCTCGGAGGACAGCGCCACGGGGTCTCCTCTCCGGGGGCGGTGCCGCGGTGGTGACGCGTCACATTACGCGGTCAGCCCATGAGCGCCCGCGCCCCCGCGGTGACGACCACGGCAGCCCCGATGACGACCAGGAAAGGCGCCCGCATCAGCAGCGCCACGGCCGCCGCCGCGAGCCCCAGTGCCCTGGCGTCGAGCTCCAGGACCCGCCCGTCGGCGAAGGCCTGCTGGGCCGTGAGCGCGGCCAGGAGCGCCACGGGCAGCAGGGCGGCCATGCGCTTGACGAGCGGGCGTTCCAGGGCGCCCGCGGGCACAAGCAGGCCCACGAGCTTCACGAGGTAACAGCCGACGAAGGTCACGCCGATCGCGATCCAGATGTTCAACGGTCTTCCTTCCGGGTGTCGTCGTGGCGTACCTGGCGGTCGTCGGGGCGAGCGTCGTTCTTGGAGACGGACTTGGAGGCAGGCTTGGAGGCGGCCGCGGACGTGGCTTTCCGGCCCTCTACGTGGAGCACCGCCGGCACGGCGAGCGCGGCCACCAGGACCGGCACCCCCGCGGGCAGCACGGGCAGCAGACCGAGCCCCAGGACGACCGCGACCGCCGCGACCGCCCGCTCCGTGGTCGTACGCAGCATCGGCGCGAGCAGCGCCAGGAAGACCGCCGGTCCCGCGGCGTCGAGCCCCCACACGTCGGTGTCACCGATGGCCTCGGCACCGAGCGCTCCGAGGAGCGTGGTGAGGTTCCACAGCACGTAGAGGCTGAGTCCGGTGACGGTGAAGCCGATGCGGGCGGCGCGCCTGGTCGGCTGCGCGAGGGACACGGCGGCGGTCTCGTCGATGACCCAGTGGGCGGCGAACGGACGCACCGCGCGCGGGAGGGCGAGCAACTGCGAGAGCCGCAGCCCGTAGAACGCGTTGCGTACGCCGAGGAAGAAGGCGCCCGCCGCGGCCGTGAAGGGGTTCCCGCCGCCCGCGAGCGCCCCGACCAACGCGAACTGCGAGGCGCCGGTGAAGACCAGCAGGCTGAGCACGCAGGTCTGCAGCACGGTGAGGCCGCTGCCCGCCGATGTCACCCCAAAGGCGAAGCCGGAGAGTCCGACGGCGACCCCGACGCCGAGGGCGTCACGGACCACCGCCGAATCGGGTTTCTCCGGTGGTCGGTCGGCTGTCATGTCAGCTGAAAGGCCTGCGCCTATGTCTGCGGGTGTCGTCTGTTCTGCCACACGCCGGACGGTACGAGCAGGGCGGATCCCCCGTCTTGTACGTTCTTGCGCTCGCCTTCGTTCTTGCGCTCGCCTACGTTCCTGCGCTCGCGCTGGTACGCCCCGGGCGGCACCCCGACCGTGCGTGTGAAGTGCCGATGCAGGTGCGACTGGTCGGTGAACCCCACGGCGACGGCCGCTTCGGCCGGTGACGTGCCCGCGTCCAGGAGACGCCGTGCGGCGCGCACACGCGCGTCGGTGAGCCACGCGTGAGGAGGCATCCCGTACACGTCGCGGAAGGCCCGCAGCAGGGCGAATGGACCGACCCCCAGATCGGCGGCGAGCCGCTCCAGGCTCGGCGGATCGGCCAACCGCTCCTCCAGGACGGCACGCGCGCGTGCCGCGACCCTGGCTCCCGCCGTGCGCGCGGGACGCTGGGGGACGGGCCCGCCGTTGTGCCGCAGCAGCCGGGTGACGGCCACCCTCAGCAGCGTGTCGGCGGCGAGCGCGTTGCCCTCCTCGGCGGCTCGCAGCACACGGTGGACGAGCGTCACGGCGTACGGGTCCTCGAGCACCGGACGGACGAAGCCGGGGGTCCCTCGAATGGCGGAGGTCTCCGCGGCGATGGCGGCGACCAGGTCCGGCGACGGGTAGACCGCCGCGTACCGCCACCCCTCGGGCGCACCGGCCCGGCCCGTGTGCGGCGTGTCGGGGTTGATCAGGGCCAGGGTCCCCGGGCCCGCGTGCTGGTCGGCGCCGCCGTGGTGGAAGACGTCGACGCCCTCGGCGATCGCGGCGATCACGTAGTGCTCGTGGGTGTGTCGCACGAACGTCTTGTCGATGTAGTGGGCACGCAGCAGGTCGACCCCGGGCAGCTCCGCGTAGCGCCAGTGCCGCGCCTGCTCCGCCGAACCCGCCATACCCCCCATTCTGCGACAGCCACGCAAACCCTTTTCCGCAGGTCGGCGCCGTTGTCAGTGGCGGGGTGCACGATGGGGTCATGGTCAGGTCCGCATCCAGTGCCCCCGGCGCCCTTGATGGGTTCTCCCCCGCGACCCGCAGCTGGTTCACGGGGGCCTTCTCCGCGCCCACGTCCGCGCAGGCCGGGGCGTGGAAAGCCATCGGCGAGGGCTCGGACGTGCTGGTCGTCGCGCCCACCGGCTCGGGCAAGACCCTGGCCGCGTTCCTCGCCGCCCTGGACCAACTGGCCTCGACGCCGCCGCCCGCCGACCCCAAGAAGCGCTGCCGCGTCTTGTACGTGTCACCGCTGAAGGCCCTCGCGGTCGACGTGGAGCGCAACCTGCGTAGTCCCTTGACCGGCATCCGCCAGGAGTCCGTGCGCCTCGGGCTCCCCGAGCCCGAGGTCCGGGTCGGCATCCGTTCGGGCGACACCCCGCCCGCCGAGCGCCGCTCCCTGGCCACGCGCCCGCCGGACATCCTGATCACCACCCCCGAGTCGCTCTTCCTGATGCTCACCTCCGCCGCTCGGGACGCGCTTGCGGGCATCGAGACGGTGATTCTGGACGAGGTGCACGCTGTCGCGGGCACCAAGCGCGGCGCCCATCTCGCCCTCTCCCTGGAGCGTCTTGACGAGCTGCTGCCCCGGCCCGCCCGGCGCATCGGCCTGTCGGCGACCGTCCGTCCGGTGGACGAGGTGGCGCGCTATCTGTCGCCGCAGCGCAGGGTGGAGATCGTCCAGCCGCCGTCCGGCAAGGAGTTCGACCTGTCCGTGGTGGTGCCGGTCGAGGACCTCGCGGAGCTGGGCGGTTCTCCGGTCGCCGACTCCGACCAGGGCGCGGAGCGGCCCTCCATCTGGCCGCACGTCGAGGAGCGCATCACCGACCTCGTCCAGGCGCACCGCTCCACCATCGTCTTCGCCAACTCCCGCCGCCTCGCGGAGCGCCTGTGCAACAGGCTGAACGAGATCGCGTACGAACGCGCGACGGGAGAGCCCCTGCCCGAAGACCACTCCCCCGCCGAGCTGATGGCCGAGTCGGGGGCGGCCAAGGGCGCCCCTCCGCTCCTCGCCCGGGCCCACCACGGCTCGGTCTCCAAGGAGCAGCGCGCGCTCGTCGAGGAGGACCTGAAGGCCGGCCGTCTGCCGGCCGTCGTCGCCACGTCCAGCCTGGAGCTCGGCATCGACATGGGAGCGGTCGACCTGGTGATCCAGGTCGAGTCGCCGCCCTCCGTGGCCTCCGGCCTGCAGCGCGTCGGCCGGGCGGGGCACCAGGTGGGGGCGGTCTCCACCGGCGTCGTCTTCCCCAAGTACCGAGGGGACCTGGTCCAGGCCGCCGTGGTCACCGAGCGGATGCGGACGGGCTCCATCGAGTCGCTGCGCATCCCGGCCAACCCCCTGGACGTTCTCGCCCAGCAGCTCGTCGCGACGGTCTCCCTCGACACCTGGCAGGTCGACGACCTGCTTGCGCTGGTCCGTCGGGCCGCCTCCTTCGCCTCGCTCCCTGAGTCGGCCTTCACGGCCGTCCTGGACATGCTCGCGGGCCGCTATCCGTCGGACGCCTTCGCGGAGCTGCGACCCCGCGTCGTCTGGGACCGCGTCGCCGGGACCGTCACCGGCCGCCCCGGGGCGCAGCGTCTCGCGGTCACCTCCGGGGGCACGATTCCCGACCGCGGCCTCTTCGGGGTCTTCCTGGCCGGCGCCGACCCCAAGAAGGGCGGGGGCCGCGTCGGAGAGCTCGACGAGGAGATGGTCTACGAGTCCCGGGTGGGCGACGTCTTCACGCTCGGCACGAGCTCCTGGCGCATCGAGGACATCACCCGCGACCGCGTACTCGTCTCCCCCGCTCCCGGCGTCCCGGGCCGTCTCCCCTTCTGGAAGGGCGACCAGCTGGGCCGCCCGCTCGAACTGGGCCGTGCGCTGGGTGCCTTCCTCCGGGAGGTCGGCTCCCTGCCGCGCGACGACGCGCGCGTGCGTCTGCTGGCCGCGGGCCTCGACGACTGGGCCGCCGACAACGTCCTGACGTACCTCGCCGAGCAGCGTGAGGCCTGCGGCCACATCCCGGACGACCGCACGATCGTGGTGGAGCGGTTCCGCGACGAGCTGGGCGACTGGCGGGTGGTGGTGCATTCGCCGTTCGGCGCGCAGGTGCACGCGCCCTGGGCCCTCGCCCTCGCCTCCCGGCTGACCGAGCGGTACGGGATGGACGCCCAGGTCATGCACGCCGACGACGGCATCGTGCTGCGGCTGCCGGACGCCGACCTGATGAGCCTGGACCTGCTCGACCAGGAACCCACCGACCAACCCCTTGGCTACGACAGCGATCAGCCGCCCGTAGGAGCCGGGGACGTCGCCTTCGACAAGGGCGAGGTCAATCAGATCGTCACCGACCAGGTGGGCGGCTCGGCTCTCTTCGCCTCGCGCTTCCGCGAGTGCGCCGCCCGCGCGCTGCTGCTGCCGCGCCGCAGCCCCGGAAAGCGCACGCCTCTGTGGCAGCAGCGCCAGCGCGCGGCACAACTGCTGCAGGTGGCCAGCGAGTTCGGCTCGTTCCCCATCGTCCTGGAAGCGGTCAGAGAGTGCCTCCAGGACGTCTTCGACGTCCCCGGTCTCACGGAGCTGATGGGCGACATCGAGTCCCGCAAGGTCCGGCTCGTCGAGGTCACCACCCCCGAGCCCTCCCCCTTCGCCCGCTCGCTCCTGTTCGGCTATGTGGCGCAGTTCTTGTACGAGGGCGACTCGCCGCTCGCCGAGCGGCGCGCGGCGGCACTCTCCCTCGACTCCCGGCTCCTCTCGGAGCTCCTGGGCCAAGCCGAGCTGCGCGAGCTGCTTGACGCGGATGTTCTCGCGGAGCTGGAGCAGGAGCTCCAGTGGCGTACGGAGGACCGACGCGTCAAGGATGCCGAGGGCGTCGCCGACCTGCTGCGCCTCCTCGGGCCGCTCACCGCCGCCGAGCTTGCCGAGCGCGGCGCCGAGCCGGAGTGGGCGCAGGAGCTGGCCTCCGCCCGCCGCGCGATCAGCGTCCGCATCGCCGGAGCCGACCACTGGGCGGCGATCGAGGACGCGGGCCGGCTGCGCGACGCGTTGGGCACCGCGCTGCCGGTCGGCGTCCCGGAGGCGTTCACCGAACCCGTCAAGGACCCCCTCGGCGACCTCGTCGCGCGGTACGCGCGCACGCACGGCCCGTTCACCTCGGCGACTGCGGCTGCCCGCTTCGGCCTCGGCGTCGCCGTGACCGAGGGTGCGCTGCAGCGCCTCGCCGCCAACCAACGTGTCGTACAAGGAGAGTTCCACCCGGCGGGCATCGGTCAGGAGTGGTGCGACGCGGCCGTCCTGCGCCGCCTGCGCCGCCGCTCCCTCGCGGCCCTCCGGCACGAGCTCGAGCCGGTGCCGCCCGCCGCGCTCGCCCAGTTCCTGCCCCAGTGGCAGCACTTGAGCGGTCACGGACTGCGGGGCGTGGACGGCCTTGTGCGCGCCATCGAGCAGTTGCAGGGCGCGACCGTGCCCGCGTCCGCACTGGAGAAGCTCGTCCTGCCCTCGCGCGTCTCCGGGTACGCACCGGCGATGCTCGACGAACTCACCGCCGCGGGAGAGGTGGTGTGGGCCGGGGCCGGATCCCTTCCCGGCAAGGACGGCTGGGTCTCTCTGTATCTGGCCGACGCCGCGCCCCTGCTTCTACCGCCGGCCCATCCACTGGAGCTCACCGCGCTGCACCAGTCGGTCCTCGACACGCTCTCCGGGGGGTACGGCCTCTTCTTCCGGCAGATCGTCGACCAGATCCGGGCCACGACCCACCCCGAGGCCTCCGAGCTCCAACTGGCGGACGTGATCTGGGACCTGGCCTGGTCCGGACGCCTCACGAACGACACGCTGACCCCGATGCGCTCGCTCCTCGGCTCGGGCCGCACCGCGGGCTCCACCGCACACCGCGCCAAGCGCACCATGCCGCGCGGACGCTACGGCTCGTTGACGGGCGCCGCCCGCCCCACGTCGTCGCGTACGGGTCCGCCGACCGTGGCGGGCCGCTGGTCGCTGCTTCCCGCCCACGAACCCGACCCCACCCTGCGGGCCCACGCCCTGGCCCGCACCCTCCTGGACCGGCACGGCGTGGTGACCCGTGGTGCGGTCGCGGCCGAGGGAGTGGAGGGCGGCTTCTCCGCGACGTATCGCGTCCTGTCCGCCTTCGAGGACAGCGGTCAGGCACGGCGCGGCTATGTGGTCGAGGGGCTCGGCGCCGCCCAGTTCGCCATGGACGGCGCGGTGGACCGGCTGCGTGCGGCGGCGAACGCCCGTGACCGCACGGACAGTTCGCCCGACGCCATGAACTACTCCGCGCGCCCTTCGGACACCCAGGCCCTCGTCCTGGCGGCCGCCGACCCGGCCAATGCCTATGGGGCCGCGCTCCCCTGGCCCGACCCACCCACCGACGCGGGGCACAAGCCGGGACGCAAGGCGGGCTCCCTGGTGGTGCTCGTCGACGGCGAACTGACTCTCTACATGGAGCGCGGCGGCAAGACCCTGCTTGCTTGGCCCGCGACCCCGCAGGACGACGCCCCGGCCACCGAGGACGCCCGACTGCACGCGGCAGCCGAAGCTCTCGCCACGGCGGCCCGCGCGGGCTCACTCGGCACCGTCACGGTCGAGCGCATCAACGGCGGCTCCTCCCTGACCTCCCCCTTCGCCCCCCTCCTGGAAGGAGCAGGCTTCCACGCCACCCCACGGGGCCTACGCCTGCGCGCGTAAAGGCACCGCGGCAACACAGTCATCCGCCGCCGGGGACGCAACGCCGCCGAGGCGCCGGCCACTCGCTGGGGATACGTTCGCCAGCGAGTGGGGCGAACGCATCCCCGCTACGGCCAACGGCCACTCGCTGCGGACGCATCCCCACCGAGCCGATGACCACCCACTGGGGAAGCAACGCCGCCGTGGCACCAGCCACCCGCTGGGGGAGCAACCCCACCGGGGCCAACAACCACCCGCGACGAACACAACCCCACCCCGGCCAACGGCCACCCACTGGGGGGAAGCAGCGCCACCGTGGCACCAGCCACCCGCAGCGGAAGCGACCCCAATACGCCCACCAGCCACCCCACAACGAACGCAAGCCCACCGGGAAAAGGCAGCAGCCACCCCCGTCGCGCGTACCGCCACCACAGCGACACAACAACCCGCCCACGCCCCCCGCTCATCCACGCCACAGCACCCCCACACGGCCACGCCGCCCCACCACCTCCCGCCCCTCAAGGGCACAGCACGTCACTCCAGGCCCCCCACGCCCCCACGCCCCACCACCCCGCACCCCACGCCCCACAACCCACGCCCCAGGCCCTTCCACCTCATCCTTCGCGCTGCCCCACCCAGCCGGACCCTCGCACCGCCCCACCCCCGCCTGGCCCCCAGCGCTCCCCCACCCCGCCCCCGACATGCAACCCTGGATCTCATGCCCGAAGGTGACACCGTTTACCAGGCAGCCCGGCGCCTGCACACCGCCCTCGCCGGGCACACCGTCACGCGCTCCGACCTCCGCGTCCCGAAGCTCGCGACCGTCGACCTCACCGGGCGCACAGTCCTGGACGTCACCCCACGCGGCAAGCACCTCATCACCCGCTTCGAGGGCGGACTCACCCTGCACTCCCACCTCCGCATGGACGGCTCCTGGAAGGTGTACGCCCCCGGTGAGCGCTGGAGAGGCGGCCCCGGCCACCAGATCAGGGCGATCCTGGGCAACGCCGAGCGCACAGCCGTCGGGTATCGCCTCCCCGTGCTCGAACTCCTCCGCACCTCCGACGAGGACAAGGCCGTGGGCCACCTCGGTCCCGATCTTCTGGGCCCCGACTGGGACCCCGAGCAGGCCCTCGCCAACCTCCTCGCGGCGCCCGAGCGCGCCCTCGGCGAGGCCCTGCTCGACCAGCGCAATCTCGCGGGCATCGGCAACGTCTACAAGAGCGAGATGGGCTTCCTCCTGGGCGTCACACCCTGGCTTCCCGTAGGGGAGCTTTCCGCCGAGACGGCTTCCCGCATCCCCGCCCTCGCCAAGAAGCTCCTGGAAGCCAACCGCAACCGCCCGTCGCGCACCACCACGGGCCACGACCGCGCGGGCCAGCGCCTTTACGTATACGGCCGAGCGCCCCGCCCCTGCCTGCGCTGCGGCACCCCCATCCGCCTGGGAGAGCAGGGCGACGGCTCCCGCAGCCGTCCCACGTACTGGTGCCCGTCCTGCCAACAGGGCCCGACACCCTGAACCCCGCCCCCCCGCTATCCCCACCACCCCCATCCCCATCAGCCGAACATCACCAACCCCGAGCAACTGCCACCAAGCCGACTCCACCCACGAGTTGAGACTCCACCCACCAGTTGACGCCCCGTCAGATCTAGCCGTACCGTCCCGTCATGCCCCTCACGGCGTACGACCTCAGCGGACGCACCGCATTCGTCACCGGCGCGGCAAGCGGCATCGGCCGGGCGTCGGCCGTACTCCTCGCGGAAGCGGGCGCCACCGTCCACTGCGCCGACCGCGACACCCAGGGACTCCACGAGACGGCCACGCTCATCAAGGCCGCCGGCGGCACCGCGCACACCCACTCCGTGGACGTGGCGGACAGAGCCCAGGTCGATCAGGCCGTCGCGGCAGCCACGGCGTCCACCGGCCGCCTGGACGTGATGGCCGCCATCGCCGGGATCATGCACAACAGCCCGGTCCTGGAGACCCGGGACGAGGACCTCGACCGGGTCCTGAACATCAACTTCAAGGGCGTTCTGTACGCCTGCCAGGCCGCGGCCCGCACGATGATCGCCGCAAACACGGCCGACCCCACACACGCGAACAATCCCGACCGCGCCCGCCACCCCCAACACCCCCGCCCCCGCCACTCCGGCAGCATCATCACCATGGCCTCGGGCGCCGTGGACACCGGCGGCCCGGGCCTCCTCTGCTACGGAGCGGCGAAGGCAGCCGTCGTCCAGCTCACGAAGACCCTCGCCACCGAGGTGGGCAAGCATGGCATCCGCGTCAACGCGGTGGCTCCCGGCTGGATCCGCACCCCCATGACCGACCGCCACGACGCCGCCGCCCAGGCCCACACCGAGGGGCTCATGATCCGCATGTCCCCCTTGGGCCGCGTGGGCGAGCCGGAGGACATCGCACACGCCGTCCTGCACCTGGCGTCCGACGCGTCCGCTTTCACGACGGGCCAGATCCTCCGCCCGAACGGTGGCGTCGCCATGCCTTGGTGACAGCGTCACCGGCGGACCGGGCAACGCCCCCAGCCGTACGTTTCCCGAACCACCCCGGCACACCACCACCCGCTCCCCGGCCGCGCTCCCTGGACGGGGATGCCTGCGAGGCGTCCTGAGCTGCCGCCCGGGCAGCCCGAGCGGCCCGAGCAGCAGCCCGGGACGCCCCCACGGCCCGGGACTGCGGCACACAATGCACCGGCAGCAGACTCAGCCCCCACCCACCGGCCGCGACGGCCCCCTCCAGGACTCCCGCCTCAGGGACGAGGGCCAGCCGCAGCACACCCCACCACCAGAGCGCCCCGAGCACCAGAGCCGGCGCCCACCGCACGACTCTCCATGCCACGGTCACCACCTCCGCACGAGGCCCGACACCCGAATCCTGGACCCGGCACCCGACAACAACGTCCGGACACCCGAGGAATCCTGGACCTGACGCCCGACGCTAGACGCCCGCCCCGTCAGCCGGGAGGGCGCACCGAAGGGCACACGAGGCACGAGCAAGCCGCCGCCCAGATCGACCTGATCTCGAGAGATCAGGGACCCGCCGCGCACGACCTCAGCGCCAAGCCGCCCTCGACCTCAGCAACCAGCCGCCCAGCGCCCCGCGGACCAGCCCAGCGGCCCGGCGCATCCGCCTCATTCAGTCGCTCAGTCGCTCATCGCGATCAGTCGTTCAGTCGCTCTTCGCGATCAGCCGTTCTCCGCCTGGAACATCCAGTGATGCTTCTCCAGGTCGGCCGTGATCCCGATGAAGATGTCCTGGCTCACCGGATCCGCCTCGCCGGTCGCCTCGACCCGCTCCCGCATCCGCGTGATCACCGCGCCGAGCGCGTCCACGAGCGTGCCCACCGCGTCCGCGTCCTTGACCCAGCCGGCGGCGACGTCGCCGATGCCGCTGCTCCGCGACACGGTCGACGCGCGGCCGTCGGGCGAGACACCGAGCGTGGACGCCCGCTCCGCCACGGTGTCGGAGTGCGTCCGGGCCGTGTCCACGACCTCGTCGAGCTGCAGATGGACGGAGCGGAAGCGCGTGCCCACCACGTTCCAGTGGATCTGCTTGGCCACCAGGGAGAGATCGACCAGGTCCACGAGCGCCCCTTGCAGGGCCTCCGAGACCGTCTTCAGATCCGCCTCGGACAGAGGGCTCTTCACGACGTACATCCAACCTCCAAAGATCATGGGAACGCGTAAGCGAAAACCCCCACCAACCATGGCACAAGTAGGCCAATAGGGACATCGCACAGAGTGCGCGCAGCGTCACCGAACATCCCCGCCCACACAGCCCGTCACCGCCCCCACGGCCCACCCAGACCCCGGAACGCACGAAAGCCCCGGCCATTGCCCGGCCGGGGCTTCGTACAAATATGAGCGCTCAAACAGCGTGCGCAGTCAACGCGGCATCACGCGGCGACGACGTCCACCGCCTCCGCAGGCGCCTTGATCGTCACCCGTTCCGGCGGCACACCGCTCACCGAGACGGAATTGAGCATCGGGCGAACCGGTGCGCGCACCGGTTCCGTAGCCGCTGCCGACGCAGCCAGTTCGGCGAGGGAGAGCTCATCGCTCACCTCGCGCATGAGCTCGGACATCCGTACGTCAAGCGCGTCGCAGATCGCGGAAAGCAGCTCGGAGGATGCCTCCTTCTGCCCCCGCTCCACCTCGGAAAGATAGCCGAGCGAGACTCGGGCGGACGAGGAGACTTCGCGCAGAGTACGGCCCTGGCGCTGGCGCTGCCGACGCAGCACGTCACCCAGCAGGCGACGGAGCAGAATCATCGGTGGCTCCCTCCTCGGACCGCGTAGCCGCATCCTTCACGCCCCACCGTACCGCCTCGCGCGGCGGCCGTGCGGGGAGCGATGTCGTGTTCACTCAGGGCTGCAAACATCAAGTCCCCCCGTTCTGTTCCGTATCCTGTGCCCGCCCGTTCCCGGCACGTTCGCCGGACAGCCGCTCGACCAGCAGCGTGAGCACGCTCCGTACACTCTCCATACGGATGTCCGAACGCCCACCGTTCAACCGCAGAGCGGCCACTTTCCCCTCAGAGCGAAGAGCGGAATCAGCGCCGCCGACGGCGCTCCCGGGCCCCGCGTCCAGGGAAACCGGACCCGCGACCGCCACGAAGACCGTCCCGACCGCCTGCCCGTCCTGCGGCTCCGGCCCCGCGACGCCCGTGGTCGCGATCCCCCAGTCCGCGCCCATGACCTTGCGCACACCCGCCGCCATCTGCAGCGCCACCTCGGCGTCCACGGCACCGCGCTCCGCCAACAGAGTGCCGTCGACGCCGAGCACCTCGTGCTTCAGCTCGGTCGCGTACGCCGTCACGGACCCCCGGAAGACCCGCGAGGCCCCCGGCACCGCCGTCACCTCGGCGGCCACGAGGCCCCCGGTGAGCGATTCGGCGACGGCGAGCGTCTCGCCACGCGCCTGAAGCAGCCGCAGCACCTGCGCGGCCGGACCGAGCGACATCACGGAGCCGACTCCCGGGTCCCTTCACCGGAAGTGGGGGCCGAAGCCTCGGCAGCCGCCGCTGCCGCCTCTGCCGCCGCGGCGGAGGCCAGCGACGCCGCCTGCGCTTCCGCGATGCCGTGGCGCCGCAGCAGGATCGCCTGCCGCACGTAGTCGAGGCCGGTCAGGACGGTCAGGACGACGGCGACCGCCATCACCCAGAACCGCAGCGTGGCGAGCGGGCCGGTCAGCGCCAGGACGTACATGCCCGCCGCCACGCCCTGCCAGAGGGTCTTCATCTTGCCGCCGCGACTGGCCGGGATGACGCCGAAGCGGATCACCCAGAAGCGCAGCAGCGTGATCCCGAGCTCACGCCCGAGAATGACGCCCGTCACCCACCACGGCAGATCACCGAGATACGAGAGACAGATCAGCGCGGCGCCCATGATCGCCTTGTCGGCGATGGGGTCGGCGATCTTCCCGAAGTCCGTGACCAGGTTGTACGTACGTGCGAGGTGCCCGTCGAACAGGTCCGTGATCATGGCGACGGCGAACGCCGCCCAGGCCCACGCACGCCAGGCGGGGTCGTACCCGCCGTCGGCGAGCAGGAGCATCACGAAGCCGGGCACGAGCAGCAGCCGGATCACCGTCAACAAGTTGGCGACGTTCCACACGCTGGCCTGATTGACGGCCGCAGCGCCCAACTTTCCGCCGCGCACCGGCTTGGCGCCCTGCGCGCCGGAGCCGCCCGCCGCGGATGCCGGGACTCCGGTCATCTGCGTGCCTCCTCGGCCGGGATCCGGGGCGAGTCCCCCAGAATTTCGCTGTACTCAGCCACCAGGTCCACGCCTTCCGTGCCGACCACCTTTGCCACGACCATACGACCGACCTGCAGGTCCTCCCCACCCGTGGCCCCCGCGAAGCGGATCTGGCCGTCCGTCTCGGGCGCCTGGTGAGCCGCCCGGCCGATCGCGCCGTCCTCCTCGTCCACGGACTCCACGAGCACCTCGACGGTCTCACCGAGACGGTCGTCGGCGCGCTGTGAGGTCAGTTCCTCGGCGAGCCGCGAGATACGCGCGAGCCGCTCGTCGACGACGTCCTGGTCCAGCTTGTGCTCGTACGTCGCCGCTTCGGTGCCCTCCTCGTCGGAGTACCCGAAGACGCCGATGGCGTCCAGCCGCGCACCCGTGAGGAACCGCTCGAGCTCGTCCACGTCGGCCTCGGACTCGCCGGGGAAGCCCACGATGAAGTTGGATCGCACGCCGGCCTGCGGCGCCTTCGTACGGATGGTGTCCAGAAGCTCCAGGAACCGGTCGGTGTCCCCGAAGCGCCGCATCGCCCGCAACACGCCGGGAGCGGAGTGCTGGAAGGACAGGTCGAAGTAGGGGGCGACCTTCTCCGTGGAGGTCAGTACGTCGATGAGCCCGGGGCGCATCTCGGCGGGCTGGAGGTAGCTGACGCGCACCCGCTCGATCCCGTCGACGGCGGCCAGCTCGGGCAGCAGCGTCTCCAGGAGACGAATGTCACCGAGGTCCTTGCCGTACGACGTGTTGTTCTCGGAGACGAGCATGACCTCCTTGACGCCCTGCTCGGCCAGCCAGCGCGTCTCGCCGAGCACGTCGGAGGGGCGCCGCGAGATGAAGGACCCGCGGAACGAGGGGATGGCGCAGAACGAGCAGCGCCGGTCGCAGCCGGAGGCCAGCTTCACCGAGGCGACGGGGTTGGTGCCGAGGCGCCGACGCAGCGGGGCACGCGGCCCCGAGGCGGGCGCGACGCCTTCGGGCAGGTCCATGGGCGCGTGGCCGGGCAGCGCCACGTCCGAGCCCGCCTCCTGCCGCTCCGCGGGGCTGATCGGAAGGAGCTTGCGCCGGTCACGCGGGGTGTGGGCCTCGACACTGCCGCCGCTCAGGATGGTGTTCAGGCGGGTGGAGATGTCGGAGTAGTCGTCGAAGCCGAGGACACCGTCGGCTTCGGGGAGGGCGTCGGCGAGCTCCTTGCCGTAGCGCTCGGCCATGCAGCCGACCGCGACCACGGCCTGGGTCTTGCCATGGCCCTTGAGGTCATTGGCTTCGAGAAGGGCGTCGACGGAGTCCTTCTTGGCGGCTTCGACGAACCCACAGGTGTTGACCACGGCGACATCCGCGTCTTCGGCGGCCTCGACGAGCTGCCAGCCGTCCGCCTCCAAGCGGCCTGCGAGCTCCTCCGAGTCCACCTCGTTACGGGCGCAGCCAAGAGTGACAAGGGCGACGGTACGGCGTTCGGGCATGCTCTCAAGACTACTTCGTCCCTGCCCGGGCCCCCGCCGCGAGGGTCCGGGCCGCCGTCACCGGGCTCAGCCGACCTCGGGGTCGCCCTTGGTGTACGTGAGCCGCTCGACCTGGCCGGGCTCGAATTCGTTGTCGATCGTCTTGCCGTTCACGAACAGATGGATCGCGCCCGCGTCGCCGAGGACCAGGTCGATCTTCTGCTTGTCCTGGAAGGTCTTCGACTTGCCCTGCTCCAGGACGCCGTCGAAGAGCGTCCGGCCGTTGTGATCCTTGGCCGAGATCCAGCTGCGGCCGTCGGCGGCGTTGACCTTGACCGTGACCTTGTCCTGGGGGGCGCCGGCGATCGCGCTGTCCGACGGGTCCGGCTTGGGGTCGGCGGGCTTGTTCGGCGCGGGCTTGGTGGCGGGCTTGCTGGTGGCCGGCGTGGCGCCCTCGGCGACCTGCGACTTCGATCCGTCCTCTTCGCTGCCGCCGTTGAACGCGGTGAAGCCGACGAAGCCGACGACGGCGACGATCGCGGCGACCATGGCCGCGGTCCAGTTGGGCCGACGCGGGTCGGACCTGATCCGCTCGGCCTCGAAGAGCGGCGCCGCGGGGGTGGGCGCCGGCGGGTGACCGCCGTGCGCCTCGTCGTACTGGGCCAGCAGGAGGGCGGGATCGACCCCTACGGCGCGTGCGAGGGTGCGGATGTGTCCGCGGGCGTACACATCTCCGCCACATCGGGAGAAGTCGTCCTGTTCGATCGCGTGCACGATCGGAATACGCACCCGAGTGGACGTACTGATCTCGTCGACGGTCAGGCCCGCGTCGATGCGTGCCTGCTGCAGCGTGCGCCCGATGGAGGGCCGGTCGTCAGCCGGGCTCTCGGCTGCCGGACGGTCTTCCTCGGGCAGGTCGTCAGTGGGTCGGTGGTCTGAAGGGCGGTCGTCTTCAGGGGAGTTGCCGATGGACACGGGGGCGCCTTTCGAGCGTGTAGCCACCTGCCGGATGTTCAGTCTAGGGGGGTTCGCGAAGGGTGGGGCAACTGGGCGACGGACTTTGTACGCCATCGGAATGGCGGGACATCCTGATGGCGGGGCATGGTGCTTTCCCTCCCCTCAACTTGACGTACGCCGAAGAGAAACGGTTGCCTTCCGCTCCCTTATGGGTGAGCCTCCCCGCGGATCACGGCCAGCACGCCATCCAGCTCATCGGGTTTCACAAGAACGTCACGAGCCTTTGAGCCTTCGCTGGGCCCCACGATGCCGCGCGACTCCATGAGGTCCATGAGCCGTCCGGCCTTCGCGAACCCGACGCGCAGCTTGCGCTGGAGCATCGACGTGGACCCGAACTGAGTGGAAACGACCAGCTCAGCGGCCTGGCAGAGCAGATCGAGGTCGTCGCCGATGTCCTCGTCGATCTCCTTCTTCTGCTTGGTGGAGACGGTGACGTCCTCACGGAAGACGGGCGCCATCTGGTCCTTGCAGTGCTGGACGACCGCGTGGATCTCGTCCTCGGTGACGAAAGCGCCCTGCATACGGGTGGGCTTGTTCGCGCCCATCGGCAGGAAGAGCCCGTCACCCTTGCCGATCAGCTTCTCGGCACCCGGCTGGTCGAGGATGACGCGGCTGTCGGCGAGCGACGAGGTCGCGAAGGCGAGCCGCGAGGGCACATTCGCCTTGATCAGACCGGTCACGACATCCACGGACGGCCGCTGCGTGGCGAGCACCAGATGGATGCCCGCCGCTCGGGCGAGCTGCGTGATGCGCACGATCGAGTCCTCGACGTCGCGCGGGGCGACCATCATCAGGTCGGCGAGCTCGTCGACGATCACTAGGAGGTACGGGTAGGGGCTGAGCTCTCGCTCACTGCCCTCGGGCGTCTTGAGCTTGCCCTCGCGGACGGCTTGGTTGAAGTCGTCGATGTGCCGGTAGCCGAAGGCCGCCAGGTCGTCGTAGCGCAGGTCCATCTCGCGTACGACCCACTGGAGCGCCTCGGCGGCCCGCTTGGGGTTGGTGATGATCGGCGTGATCAGGTGCGGGATGCCCTCGTACGCGGTGAGCTCGACGCGCTTGGGGTCGACGAGGACCATCCGTACGTCCTCGGGGGTCGCCCGCATCATGATCGACGTGATCAGACAGTTGATGCACGAGGACTTACCGGAGCCGGTGGCTCCGGCGACCAGGATGTGCGGCATCTTCGCCATATTGGCCATGACGTAGCCGCCCTCGACGTCCTTGCCGAGCGCCACCAGCATGGGGTGGTCGTCCTCGGCCGCGTCCGCCAGACGCAGCACGTCGCCCACGTTGACCATCTCGCGGTCGGTGTTCGGGATCTCGATGCCGACCGCGGACTTGCCGGGGATGGGGCTGATGATGCGGACGTCGGGGCTGGCGACCGCGTACGCGATGTTCTTGGCAAGCGCCGTGATCTTCTCGACCTTCACGGCCGGGCCGAGCTCGATCTCGTACCGCGTGACAGTGGGGCCGCGCGTGAATCCGGTGACGTCCGCGTCCACCTTGAACTCGCTGAAGACATTGCTGAGCGAGGCGACGACCGCGTCGTTCGCGGCGCTGCGGGTCTTGCCGGGGCCGCCGCGCTCCAGCAGGTCGAGCGCGGGCAGCGAGTACGTGATGTCGCCGGCCAGCTGCAGCTGCTCGGCCCGCGGCGGCAGGTCCCGCTGCCTCTCCGGGGCGGACTTGGTCAGGTCCGGCACCCCGGAGTCGTCGGACTCGCCGGGCTTCTTCCGCCGCACGCCGGGCGGCGGACTGTCCGTGGCGCGCGCGGTCGGCACCGGCGCGGAGCTCTCCGCGGGCTTCTCGGGCGGCTCGGGCTTCTCGTCGCGCTCCCCGGAGACGCCCTGCGTCAGGTCGGCGACCAGCGGCGAGGGCGGCATGCCGTGCAGGACGGCCCCGTCCAGCGCGGCGGCCGCGGCGGCCGCGACATCCACCGCGTCCATCGGACGGTCCAGAGAGGGCTGTGCGGACGCCCTGCGGGGCCGGCGGCGCCGGGTGAGCGCCTCCTCCTCCGCCTGGTCCGGGGAGTACGCCTCAGGGGCCTCGGCGCGCCTGCGTGAGCGAGCGGGCAGCGCCTCGCGCCACTGCTCCTCGTAGCGCTCGTCGTCCTCGTAGTCACCTTGCACCGCTTCGGGTTCCGGCTGGACGACGCCGAGCTTGACGCCGAGCAGTCGCAGCCGCTGCGGGATGGCGTTGACGGGCGTCGCCGTGACCACGAGCAGCCCGAAGACGGTGAGCAGCACGAGCAGCGGTACGGCGAGGACCTCGCCCATGGTGAAGATCAGCGGGGTCGACATGGCCCAGCCGATGAGTCCGCCGGCGTCCCTTATGGCCGCCATGCCGTCCGCGCGGGCGGGCGAACCACAGGCGATGTGCACCTGTCCGAGCACGCCGATCACGAGAGCGGAGAGGCCGATTACGATGCGGCCGTTCGCCTCGGGCTTCTCGGGGTGCCGGATGAGGCGTACGCCGATGACCGCGAGCAGTATCGGAAGGAGCAGGTCGAGGCGGCCGAACGCGCCGGTCACCAGCATCTCGACGAGGTCCCCGACGGGACCGCGCAGATTCGACCAGGTCCCCGCGGCGACGATCAGCGCGATGCCGAGCAGCAGCAGTGCGACGCCGTCCTTGCGGTGCGCCGGATCGAGGCCCTTCGCGCCGCGCCCTATGCCGCGGAACAGCGCGCCCACGCTGTGCGCGAGACCGAGCCACAGGGCGCGCGCGAGGCGGTACACGCCGCCCGTGGGGCTGGGCGCCGGCTTGGGCACGGGCTTCTTCGCCACGGCTTTTCTGGCGGGCGCCTTCTTCGCCGGAGCCTTCTTGGCGGGCGGCTTCTTGGCGACGGCCTTCTTCGCCGGAGCCTTTGTGGGCGCGGCCGCCTTCTTCGCGGGCGTCTTCTTGGCTGCGGACGGACGTGAGGCCATGGGTCTGAGGTTACCGGTGCAGGCCACTGCGGACACGTGTGCCTACTGCTTCACCCGTTTGTGTCGCCCTTGCGGCGGCGGTGAACTGACGGATGTTCACCGCCTCCGCGTCGGATCAACTCTGCGACGACACCGAAGGCGCACCGCTTCCGGTGCCCGGCTCCAGGGCGTCAAGAGCCCGCCGAAGGCCGGTGAGTTTGCGTTCGAGATGGGCCGCGGTGGCGACCGCTGCGGCATCCGCCGAGTCGTCGTCGAGCTGCTTCGAGAGCGCCTCGGCCTGTTCCTCGACGGCCGCCAGGCGCGCGGAAAGCTCGGCGAGCAGCCCCGCGGGCTCCTTCGCGTCACCCGCCGCGGACTTGCCGCCGCCTTCCAGCTGGAGCCGCAGCAGGGCTGCCTGCTCCCGCAGTTGGCAGTTCTTCATGTACAGCTCGACGAACACCGAGACCTTCGCGCGCAGCACCCACGGATCGAACGGCTTGGAGATGTAGTCCACCGCACCGGCCGCGTACCCGCGGAACGTGTGGTGCGGGCCGTGGTTGATGGCGGTGAGGAAGATGATCGGGATGTCCCGGGTCCGTTCTCGCCGCTTGATGTGCGCGGCGGTTTCGAAACCGTCCATGCCTGGCATCTGGACGTCCAGCAGAATGACCGCGAAGTCGTCCGTGAGTAGTGCTTTGAGCGCTTCCTCCCCGGACGATGCCCGTACCAGGGTCTGATCGAGCGCAGAGAGGATGGCCTCCAGCGCCAGCAGATTCTCCGGCCGGTCATCGACCAGGAGGATCTTGGCCTTCTGCACCATGGCCCGCCCTCCTCGCCCCGGCGGTACACCGGGCGCCGCCCCAGGGGACGACTCCCTTACGCCGTCCGTCCTTGTGCCGGTCATCGTAGCCGCACCCCGCCTGTCGCCACACCCTGTCACCGCGATGTCACTGTGCACGTAGCAGAAACGCAGTGGGAGACCAGAAGGTTCCCCGAATACCGCGCTTCTACACGGCCTCGGACACACTCTGTCAGCAACTCCGCGTAATGAAGCCTCTTCTCGGTCACTCCCCGCGCATCCACTGCTCCATCACCGAGAGCAGATGATCCGGGTCGACCGGCTTCGTAACGTAATCGGACGCCCCGGAGTCGATGGCCTTCTCCCGGTCGCCCTTCATCGCCTTCGCGGTGAGCGCGATGATCGGCAGCCCGGCGAACTGCGGCATCCTGCGGATCGCCGTCGTCGTCGCGTACCCGTCCATCTCCGGCATCATGATGTCCATCAGGACGACCGTCACGTCGTCGTGCTGTTCCAGGACCTCGATGCCCTCACGGCCGTTCTCCGCGTACAGCACGGACAGCCCGTGCTGCTCCAGGACGCTGGTGAGCGCGAACACGTTGCGGATGTCGTCGTCGACGATGAGCACCTTCTCGCCGCCGAACTGGTGGCCCGGCCGCGCCTCGGCCGCCTCCTGCTGCCCCGCGGTCGGCCACTGCTCCTGCGAGCGCTGCTCCTGCTGCTCGGCGACACCCTGCCCCGGCAGCACCGGCGGCTGCTCCGAAGAGGCGTGCGCGGCACGACGCCGGCGCCTGAAGAGCGTGCCGGAATCCGGCACCGCGTCCAGCCGCGGCGGTGTGACACTCTCGCTCGGCGCGGGCTGCTCGGCCGTGGACGCGCCCTCCTCCAGGGCGGGCCTCGCGACCGTGCCCGGCAGGGGTGACAGCTGCGAGTAACCCTGGGGCGGCAGTTCGCTCGGGTGCAGCGGCAAATAGAGCGTGAACGTCGAGCCGCGGCCCGGTTCGCTCGCCGCGTGGATCTCGCCGCCGAGGAGGCGCGCGATCTCCCGGCTGATGGAGAGCCCGAGGCCCGTGCCGCCGTACTTCCTGCTCGTCGTCCCGTCGGCCTGCTTGAACGCCTCGAAGATCACCCGCATCTTGCTGCCCGCGATACCGATGCCGGTGTCGCTCACCGAGAACGCGATCAGATCCGCGTCCGCGTCGCGCAGCGAACCCGCCTCCAGGAGCTGTTCGCGGATGGCGTTGGGCACATCGGCGTTCGCGTGCCGGATCACCAGCTCGACCGCTCCGGAGTCGGTGAACTTCACCGCGTTGGACAGGAGGTTGCGCAGCACCTGGAGGAGGCGCTGCTCGTCCGTGTGCAACGTGGCGGGCAGCTCCGGAGAGACCCGTACGGAGAAGTCGAGCCCCTTCTCCGCGGTCAGCGGTCGGAAGGTGGCCTCTACGTAGTCCACGAGTTGCACCAGGGCGATGCGGGTCGGGGAGACGTCCATCTTGCCCGCCTCGACCTTCGACAGGTCGAGGATGTCGTTGATGAGCTGCAGCAGGTCCGAGCCCGCGCCGTGGATCGTCTCGGCGAATTCCACCTGCTTGGGGGTGAGGTTCGCGTCGGCGTTGTCGGCGAGCAACTTGGCCAGAATCAGCAGGGAGTTGAGCGGCGTACGCAGCTCGTGCGACATGTTCGCGAGGAACTCGGACTTGTACCGCATGGAGACCGCGAGCTGTTCGGCGCGCTCCTCGAGGACCTGCCTGGCCTCTTCGATCTCGGTGTTCTTGACCTCGATGTCGCGGTTCTGCTGGGCGAGCAGCTCGGCCTTCTCCTCCAGTTCGGCGTTGGAGTCCTGCAGGGCCTTCTGCCGGTTCTCCAACTCCGCCGAGCGCTCGCGCAGTTGCTCGGTGAGCTCCTGCGACTGCTTGAGCAGTACCTCGGTCTTCGTGTTGACGCTGATCGTGTTGACGCTCGTCGCGATCATCTCGGCGATCTGGCTGAGGAAGTCCTTCTGGATCTGCGTGAACGGCTGGAAGGCCGCCAGCTCGATCACGCCGAGAACGGTCCCCTCGAAGAGCACCGGAAGGACGATCACCTGTGCGGGCGGCGCCTCACCGAGCCCGGACGCGATCCGCAGATAGCCGGACGGCGCGTTCTCCACGAGGATCGTGCGCCGCTCCTGCGCCGCCGTACCGATCAGTGTCTCGCCGGGCCGGAAGGACGTCGGCATGGAGCCCATGGAGTAGCCGTAGCTGCCCATCATGCGCAGCTCGTACGCGTCGCCCTGCTCGGCGCCCGGCTCCGGGGCGTCCTCCGTGGGCAGCGCCAGGAAGAACGCGCCGTGCTGCGCGGAGACCACCGGCGTCAGCTCGCTCATGATCAGCGAGGCGACGTCCGCCAGGTCCCGGCGGCCCTGCATCAGACCGGAGATACGGGCGAGGTTGCCCTTGAGCCAGTCCTGTTCCTTGTTGGCGAGGGTGGTGTCGCGGAGGTTGGCGATCATCGAGTTGATGTTGTCCTGGAGGACCTGGATCTCGCCCGCGGCGTCCACGTCGATCTTCAGGTTCAGGTCGCCGCGCGTCACCGCGGTGGCGACCTCGGCGATGGCACGCACCTGACGCGTCAGGTTTCCGGCCATCTCGTTCACGGACTCGGTGAGGTCACGCCACGTGCCGTCGACGTCCCGCACCCGCGCCTGACCGCCCAACTGGCCTTCCGTGCCCACCTCGCGGGCCACGCGCGTGACCTGCTCGGCGAAGGACGACAGCTGGTCGACCATGGTGTTGATGGTGGTCTTGAGTTCGAGGATCTCGCCCCGGGCGTCGATGTCGATCTTCTTGGTCAGGTCGCCCTTGGCGATCGCGGTGGTGACCATCGCGATGTTGCGGACCTGGCCGGTGAGGTTGGAGGCCATGCCGTTCACGGACTCCGTCAGGTCCTTCCACGTGCCCGACACTCCGGGCACCCGGGCCTGACCGCCGAGGATGCCGTCGGTGCCCACCTCGCGGGCCACCCGGGTCACCTCGTCCGCGAACGAACTCAGCGTCTTCACCATCGTGTTGACGGTGTCGGCGAGCTGCGCGACCTCGCCACGCGCCTCGACGGTGACCTTCTTCGTCAGGTCTCCGTTGGCGACCGCCGCGGCGACCTGGGAGATGTTGCGCACCTGACCGGTCAGGTTGTTCGCCATCAGGTTGACGTTGTCGCTGAGGTCCTTCCAGGTGCCGGTGACGCCCGGCACCCGCGCCTGACCACCCAGGTTGCCCTCGGTGCCCACCTCACGGGCCACGCGGTTCACCTGCTCGGCGAAGTTGGACAGCTGGTCGACCATCGTGTTCACGGTGGTGACGAGCTCGAGGATCTCGCCCTTCGCGTCGACGGTGATCTTCTTGGAGAGGTCACCCATGGCGACCGCCGTGGTGACCTCGGCGATGTTGCGGACCTGAAGGGTCAGGTTGTTCGCCATGCCGTTCACGGACTGCGTGAGGTCCTTCCAGGTGCCGGAGACACCCTGCACCTCGGCCTGGCCGCCCAGGATGCCGTCGGTGCCCACCTCACGGGCCACCCGCGTCACCTGCTCGGCGAACGCGGAGAGCTGGTCCACCATCGTGTTGAGGGTGTTCTTCAGCTCCAGGATCTCGCCGCGCGCGTCCACGTCGATCTTCTGCGACAGGTCACCGCGGGCCACCGCGGTCGCCACCTGCGCGATGTTGCGCACCTGCGCGGTGAGGTTGCCGGCCATGCCGTTCACGGAGTCGGTCAGGTCGCGCCACACACCGGCCACGCCGGGCACCTGCGCCTGCCCGCCGAGGCGGCCCTCCGTACCCACCTCGCGGGCCACCCGGGTCACCTGGTCGGCGAAGGCGGAGAGCTGGTCGACCATCGTGTTGATGGTGTTCTTCAGCTCCAGGATCTCGCCGCGGGCGTCCACGTCGATCTTCTGGGAGAGGTCGCCGCGGGCCACCGCGGTGGTGACCTGGGCGATCTGACGTACCTGCGACGTCAGGTTCCCCGCCATGAAGTTGACGGAGTCGGTGAGTTCCTTCCAGGTGCCGCTGACACCGTCCACGCGGGCCTGGCCGCCGAGGCGGCCCTCCGTACCCACATCGCGTGCCATCCGCGTGACCTGATCGGCGAAGGACGACAGCTGGTCCACCATCGTGTTGACGGTGTTCTTCAGTTGAAGCATCTCGCCGGAGACGTCGACCGTGACCTTCTGCGACAGGTCGCCGTTCGCGACCGCCGTCGTGACCTGCGCGATGTTGCGGACCTGGCCCGTGAGGTTACGGAAGGCGGTGTTGACCGAGTCCGTCAGGTCCTTCCACGTGCCGGCCGCGCCCTGCACCTGCGCCTGGCCGCCCAGCTCACCCTCGACACCGATCTCGCGCGCCACGCGCGTCACTTCGGCACCGAAGGCGGAGAGCTGGTCCACCATCGTGTTCACGGTGTTCTTCAGTTCGAGCATCTCGCCCGCGACATCGACCGTGACCTTCTGCGAGAGATCACCGTTGGCGACCGCCGTCGTCACCGTCGCGATGTCCCGCACCTGCGTGGTGAGGTTCCGGAAGACCGTGTTCACCGAGTCGGTGAGGTCCTTCCACGTCCCCGCCGCGCCGGGCACGTTCGCCTGACCGCCCAGCTGCCCCTCGGCGCCGACCTCGTTCGCGACGCGGGTGACCTCGTCCGCGAACGTACGCAGCGTCTCGGTCATCTGGTTGATGGTCTCGGCGAGTTGGGCGACCTCGCCGCGTGCGCTCACCGTCACCTTCTGGGACAGATCGCCGTTCGCGACGGCCGTCGTGACCTGGGCGATCCCACGCACCTGGGCGGTGAGATTGCCGGCCATAAGATTCACCGAATCGGTGAGGTCCTTCCACACACCCGCCACACCCGGGACCTGCGCCTGGCCACCGAGCTCGCCTTCCGTGCCCACCTCGCGCGCGACGCGGGTCACCTCGGAGGAGAAGGACGAGAGCTGGTCCACCATCGTGTTGACGGTGTTCTTCAGCTCGAGCATCTCGCCGGCGACGTGAACCGTCACCTTCCGCGACAAGTCGCCCTTGGCGACCGCCGTCGTGACGAGAGCAATGTCACGCACCTGCGCGGTGAGCCGGTACGCCATGGTGTTCACCGAATCCGTGAGATCCTTCCACGAACCGGACATACCGCGTACCCGCGCCTGACCGCCCAGCTTGCCCTCGGTACCCACCTCGCTGGCCACTCGCGTGACCTCGTCGGTGAACGTCGAGAGCTGGTCGACGAGGTTGTTGACCGTACGGCCGACCTTCAGGAACTCCCCGCGCAGTGGGTGACCGCTCCCCTCGTCGGCCTGCGCCCGCAGCTCCATCCGCTGCTCCAGGTCGCCCTCGGCGACCGCGGAGAGCACCCGCCCGACCTCGGACACGGGGCGCACGAGGTCATCGACCAGCGCGTTCGACGCGTCGATCGCCGCCGCCCACGAGCCCTCGCTCGCGCCGGTCTCCAGGCGCTCCGTGAGTTTGCCCTCACGTCCGACCATCCGCCGGACCCGGGAAATCTCACCGGTCAGGTGCAGATTGCGGTCGGCCACCTCGTTGAAGACGGCAGCGATCTCCGACATGACGTCGTCACCGGACACGGTGAGCCGCTTGCGGAAGTTTCCGTCCCGCATGGCCGCAAGCGCCGCGAGCAACCTGTTCAGGGCCGCCGTGTCCACTGACGTGGTCGCCCCGTGGCGCGGTTTGCGCTGTTTGCTCTGGGACTGTCCGTCTTTCGCACGCGTTTTAGTGCCCCGCGTCGCTGCGCCAGACTCCACTGTGTCCCTCCCGCAAGGGTCGACCGTACTGCTCGGGTTACCTGGGCTCTCTCCAAGAAGCTTGCCCAGTGTTTCACCATGGCTGAACCAGGCCATAACAGTTCGGCAGCTTCGCACACCGTCCGCACACCCTCCGGGCGGAAACACTGACGACCGGCATCAGCATGGACGGCGAAGGTAAGTAACCTGGCATCCGGCTGTCCAACCACCCCGGTCCTGCCCGGCCTGGGCGGTGGCACACGTACAAGCGGGCATCGGAGGGGCGGCCGCACCATGGTGGGAGACTTGGGCGTCGATACTCGTACGAGGAGTTCTGTGATCACCGCGCGCGCGGCTGCGACTTTCGACCCCGTCGGGCGTTCCGTCGCGACGGCCCGCTCCTTTGTCCGCGACACCCTCCAGGGCTGGGGGTTCACGGACATCGTCGACGACGCCGTCGTCCTCACCAGCGAGCTCGTCACCAATGCCGTGGTGCACGCCGGAACCGCCGCCGACGTCCTCTGCCTGCGCAGCGAGGACGCCGTACGCATCGAGGTGTCCGACCACTATCCGGAACGCGAGATCCCGCTCCAGCAGGCCGCCGTGAACATGGGCAACCCGGACCGCGAGGGCGGCCGCGGCCTCCAGCTGTGCGCGGCGCTCGCCACCCGCTGGGGCGTCGACTACACCCCCACGCAGAAGCAGGTCTGGTTCCAACTCGACCTCCCCGACCGCTCGGTGGGCACCCGCGCCGCCGGCCCCGCCCTCCCCGCCGAGCTGCTCCCGCTCACCGACGGCAGAGTCCGCGTGGCCGTCGTCCAGATCGACCGCGTGGGCGCGATCTCCGCCTGGAACGAAGACGCCGAAGAACTCTTCGGGTACGTCGCCGAACAGGTCACCGGCAAACCGCTCACCGACTTCGCCGCCTGGCCGCACACCCCGGGCACCAGCACCGGCATCGTCGAAGCGCTCCAACTCTCCCGCTGGGAGGGGAGTTACGGCATCCGCGGCTCCGACGGCCGCGTGACCCCCGTCTACGCCTCGCACCTGCGGGTGCGCGACGCCGACGGCGAACCCTCCACGGTCTGCCTGCTCGTGCGCGACGACGAGCGCGCCGTCCTGCAGACCCCGCTGCGCGGCCCCGCTCCCGAGCCAGGGGCGCTCACCGAGTCGCACACCGCCGACCCCTTCGAGGTCTTCATCGGCTCCCCCGCGCCGGACGACCTCGACGGTCTGCTCCAGCGCACGGTCGAACGCGCACGCGACATGCTCGACGGCGACGCCGCCTTCCTGCTCCTCGCCACGGACGACGAGACGGAGCTGGAGGTACGCGCCTCCACAGGCCTTCCCTCGGCCCGCCAGCGCTTCGCGCGCGTCCCCGTGGAGGCCGGCCCCGGTCGCTACGGCTCCGCCCGCATGCCGGCCGTCCACGAGGACCTCACGGTCGTCCCCGGCGCCGTACCGCTCCTCAGCGGCACGGGCATGCGCTCGGTGGTCACGGTCCCGCTGAAGGTCGAAGGCCGCCTCACGGGCTCCCTGGGCGTCGCCGCCGAGGCCCCCGACCGGTACTCCAACGAGGAAGCCCTGCGCCTCCAGTTCGCGGCCGACCGCATCGCCCTCGCCGTCGAGTCCGCGCGCCTCGGCGAGCTGGAGCGCCTGCGCCGCGGCTCGCTGTCCTTCCTCGTCGAGGCGTCGGACCTCCTCGCCGGCACCCTGGACCGCGACCAGACTCTGGCGCTCATGGCCCAGATGACGGTCCCGACGCTCGCCACCTGGTGCGCGGTCTACACGATCGCCGACCAGTCGTCCGAGCCCTATCTCTCGTACGTCCTCCATGAGGACGAGGAGCGCATCGACGGCCTGAAGGCGCTCCTCTCCAAGATCGCCCCTCCCGACCCCGTGCCGACCCCCGGAGCCCGCGTCTGGGCCGCTCCCTCGGAGGCCGCCCACCAGGCCGCCCTGCGCACTTCCATGCGCAGCCTGGGCCTCGGCGAGCCCATGAGCCTGGGCTCGGGCATCGGCACGACGCTCTCCACTGCGTCGGCGGTGGGCGGCGAGACGGTCGTCCTGCCCCTGGTCGCCCGTAACCGCGTCATCGGCATGCTGACTCTGGGCAAGCCCTCCGACGAACACTTCCGCCAAGAGATCCTGGAACTGGCCGAAGATCTCTCCCGCCGAGCAGCCCTCGCCCTGGACAACGCCCGCCTGTACTCGGAGCGCATGGCCATCAGCCAGTCCCTCCAGCGCAGCTTGCTGCCGCCGGGACTGCCGCAGATCCCCGGCGTCGAGGTCGACGTCATCTACCGCGCGGCCGGCGAGGGGAACGAGGTCGGCGGCGACTTCTACGACCTCTTCCCCATCCGCGACGGCGCGTACGGCTTCGCGATCGGCGACGTCTGCGGCACGGGCCCGGAGGCCGCCGCGGTCACCGGCCTGGCCCGCCACGCCCTGCGCCTCCTCGCCCGCGAGGGCTTCGGTGGCCCCGCGGTCCTGGAGCGCCTGAACGCCGCGATCCTCGACGAGGGCGCACGCAGCCGCTTCCTCACCCTCCTCTACGGGGAGTTGTGGCCGCAGGAGGACGGCTCGGCCGTCCTGAAGATCGTCTGCGCCGGCCACCCCCTCCCGCTCCGCCTGCGCCAGGACGGAACGGTCGAGCCGTACGCGGAGCCGCAACCGCTCCTCGGCGTCATGGACGACCTGGAGCTCTACGAGCAGACGGTGACCCTCGACCCGGGCGACGTCCTGCTCTGCGTGACGGACGGAGTCACCGAGCGCCGCGAAGGCACCCGCATGCTCGGCGACGACGGCCTCGCAGACGTGCTCACCACGTGCACGGGCCTCACCGCGGGCGCGGTCGCGGCCCGCATCATGCGCGCGGTCGAGCGGTTCGCGACGGACGCCCCGTCGGACGACATGGCGATCCTGGCGATGCGCGTCCCGGACATCCAGAAGGACTGACGATCTCGCGCCGGGGGGCCTTGGGCCCCCCGGGATACAAAAAAGTCCCCGCCCAACTGGGCGGGGACTTTCCCGTCTTGCTCGCTGAGCCCCCATGCGGAATCGAACCGCAGACCTTCTCCTTACCATGGAGACGCTCTACCGACTGAGCTATAGGGGCCTGTTGCGCTTCGCGGTTTCCCGCTTGGCAACGGAATAGATCATACCTGAAATCGAAGGTGCCTCGAACCGGCCGTTCCTCTGGACCGCCCGCACCGCCACTGCCACTCTGCGGCCATGCCGACCCGACGTGGTACATCCATGCGGAACTCCTTACCCATGGCGCTGGCCGCCCTGCTCCTGCCGATCGCAGCCTGCGGGTCCGACGACGGACCAGAAGCCCTCCAAGCAGCCGCCGGCAGCGGAGACCCCGCGCCCGGGCGATCAGAAGGTCACGCTCACCTGGAAAGGCAAGAAGCGTATCTACACGGTCCACGCCCCACCCGGCTACACCCGCTCGGAAAAACTCCCGCTGGTCATCGCCATGCACCCCTATCCGTCCGACGGCGCGGCCGCGGCCACGATCAGCGGCCTCGTACATGCCGAGAACCCCTGTCTCCGTGATCACTTTCATCGGCGGCCTCGACGAGCACTACACCGGGATGGACGAAGGCATCACGGCCTGGCAGAAGCGCCTGTCCTGCAAGACGAGCCAACCCGAGAAACTCAAGAAGAAAATCAAAAGGACAACAGCCAAGTGTCGCGACGGCTCGGAAGTGGTCGTTTACCGGCTGCCCGACATGGGCCACTCCTGGCCGGGCGGCGCGGGCGGCAGCATGTCCGACCCCACCGCGGGGCTCGACGCGACAGACCTGATGTGGGAGTTCTTCAAGTCCCACACCAAGGAGGCGCCTTAGCGAACGCGCCTCTCAGAATGCCGGCTGGAGAAGCCCGCCGAGCGCGTTGCAGGCGGACACCACACGCTGCAGCTCACGCCGCGACATCGACGCGTCGACCGGCAGCGCCAGGGTGTCGTCCGCGGCACGCTCGGTCTCCGGCAGATAGACGTCCCGCCAGAACTTGGGCGTGCGGTGAGCGGGCGTCTTCACGGGCACCCGGCAGTCAATTCCCTTGGCCCGCACGGCACGCGCGAACGCGTCCCGGTCCGGCCGCCCGTTTCCGGGCACCCGCACGACGTACTGCTGATAGCTGTGCCCCTCGACGCCGTCCGGCGTGATCACACCGCCGAGGCGGCCACTGAGGTAGGCCGCATGAGCCCGCCGCTGCGCACGCTCGTCGTACGGTGCGTCCGACTCTCCCTGCTCCAGTACGAGAATGCCGTGCCGCGTCCCGATGTCCCGGAGCCGCCTGACGTCAGCCGGGTGCCCGAAGCGGTGCACGACGGCCACAGCGGCCGTACGGGAGGTCACGGCGGCGGCCACCGCATCTGGATCGAGGCAGTAGGTCGCCCGATCTATGTCCGCGAATACGGGCACGGCGCCTGCCAGGACCACGGCTTCGGCGATCTCGACGTTTCCGTACGCCGGCACGATGACCTCGTCACCGGCACCGACGCCTGCGGCTCGCAACATGCCAACTGTCCTCATGACTCAGATGCTGGCTGCGGAACGTGAACGGCAAGTGTCGCAAAACAAAAAAGAGCTGGTCCCTGAACCGAAGTTCAGGGACCAGCTCTATTAATAATAGTTCGGCGGCGTCCTACTCTCCCACAGGGTCCCCCCTGCAGTACCATCGGCGCTGTGAGGCTTAGCTTCCGGGTTCGGAATGTAAC